>NZ_JBGFFG010000474.1:0-2366 GCF_056175765.1 Pseudoxanthomonas sp. LjRoot204_2
GGACTGGGCAATCCCGGTGCCGAACATGCCCGAACCCGGCACAACGCCGGGTTCCATTTTGTCGACGCCCTGGCGGAACGGCAGGGTGAGCGGTTCGGTCTGGACAGCAAGCTGTTCGGCGAGACGGCGAAGGTCTTGGTCGCCGGCCAGCCGGTGTGGCTGCTGAAGCCGGCCACGTACATGAACCTCAGCGGCAAGTCCGTGGCAGCTGCTCTGCGCTTCTGGAAGATCGCGCCGGAGGAGGCCTTGCTGGCGCACGACGAACTGGATCTTCCCCCCGGTGCCGCGCGACTCAAGTTCGATGGCGGTCACGGCGGCCAGAACGGCCTGCGCGACACCATCCAGCACCTGGGCCATGGCAAGTTCCACCGGCTGCGCATCGGCATCGGCCATCCGGGGCACAAGGACCGCGTGACGGGCTGGGTATTGGGCAAGCCGGGCAAGGATGACGAAATCCTGATCGCGCGGGCGGTCGACGATGCCATCGACGTGCTGCCGCTCGCGGTCGCGGGCAATTTCATGTATGCGATGACGCGGTTGCATACGAAGAAGCCGTGATTGGTGATTGGTGATTTACAGGCGCGCAGCTGGCCGCGAATCACCAATCACGAATCACGAATCCCGGATGTACACATGGGCATCAAATGCGGCATCGTCGGCCTGCCGAACGTCGGCAAGTCGACCCTSTTCAATGCGCTGACCAAGGCGGGCATCGCCGCGGCCAACTTCCCGTTCTGCACCATCGAGCCGAATGTGGGCGTGGTGCCGGTTCCCGACCTGCGCCTCAACCAGCTGGCCGAGATCGTCAAGCCGCAGAAGGTGATCCCGACGGCGGTGGAGTTCGTGGATATCGCCGGCCTGGTCGCAGGCGCAGCCAGCGGAGAAGGCCTCGGCAACAAGTTCCTGGCCCACATCCGCGAGGTCGATGCGATCACGCACGTGGTGCGCTGCTTCGAGAACGATGACGTCATCCACGTCAACAACCGGATCGATCCGATTTCGGATATCGACACCATCGACACCGAGCTGGCCCTGGCCGACCTGGAGAGCGTGGAAAAGGCGCTGAACCGCGCCGAACGCTCGGCCAAGGCGGGCGAGAAGGATGCGATCGCCCGCAAGCCGGTGCTCCAGAAGCTGCAGGCGGGCCTCAACGACGGCAAGCCCGGCCGCGCGCTGGGCCTGGACGAGGAGGAGAAGGCGCTGGTCCGCGACCTGTTCCTGCTGACCCTGAAGCCGGTGATGTACGTGGCCAACGTGCTGGAGGACGGGTTCGAGAACAACCCGCACCTCGAGGCCGTGCGTGCCCGTGCCCTGACCGAGGGTGCCCAGGTGGTTCCGGTGTCGGCCGCCATCGAAGAGGAGCTGTCGCAGCTGGACGATGCCGACCGCGATGCTTTCCTGGCCGACCTCGGCTTGGACGAGCCGGGCCTGAATCGGGTGATCCGGGCCGCCTACACGCTTCTGGGCCTGCAGACCTACTTCACCGCAGGYGTGAAGGAGGTGCGTGCCTGGACGGTGCGGGCCGGTTCAACCGCCCCCCAGGCCGCGGCGGTGATCCACACGGACTTCGAGAAGGGATTCATCCGCGCCGAGACCATCGCGTTCGACGACTTCCTCAAGTACAAGGGTGAGTCGGGTGCCCGCGATGCCGGCCGCCTCCGGCTGGAAGGCAAGGAATATCGCGTGCAGGAAGGTGATGTCCTGCATTTCCGGTTCAATGTCTGAGAAAAAAGTGGTGCGGGCGCGTTGACAGACGGTCGAGTACCCGCCAAAATCTCGGGCTGTTTCACCCTGGTTTGATTTGGCCCTCCAGCCCAGTCAGTCCGGTGATCCCGGAGGGATACCCAAGCGGCCAACGGGGGCAGACTGTAAATCTGCTGGCTTACGCCTTCGGTGGTTCGAATCCACCTCCCTCCACCAGTTTTCGTTGTTGTTTCGCGTTGTAGTGGTCTCCCGGTGCGGGAGTAGTTCAATGGTAGAACTGTAGCCTTCCAAGCTACTAGCGCGGGTTCGATTCCCGTCTCCCGCTCCACTGAACACCTGCGCAGGACCTGCGGCAATCCAGGCAGCACAACCGTTTCACGCTCACGTAGCTCAGTCGGTAGAGCACCTCCTTGGTAAGGAGGAGGTCGAAGGTTCGATTCCTTTCGTGAGCACCACTTCCATCCATTGATCCACTCGAGAACCAGCAGCCATGGCAAAGGGTAAGTTCGAACGCACCAAGCCCCACGTTAACGTGGGCACGATTGGTCACGTTGACCACGGCAAGACGACGCTGACGGCGGCGCTGACGAAGATCGGCGCGGAGCGTTTCGGTGGCGAGTTCAAGGCCTATGACGCGATCGACGCGGCGCCGGAAGAGAAGG
>NZ_JBGFFG010000475.1:0-2363 GCF_056175765.1 Pseudoxanthomonas sp. LjRoot204_2
GCTTTCAGTTCGCCGTTGCGCACCATCTCGTTGAACGCCAGGCCCAGCTTGTGGCGCAGGCCCAGGCCGACCCAGCAGATGCGCGCCGGCAGGCCCTGGAAGCTGATGCGCTCGCGCGCCATGTCCAGCCAGCGATGCAGGTGCGCATCGTCGGGGATCAGCTCCTTCACCTTGGCATCGGTCCTGTAGATGTCTTCCGGGTCGCCGCTGAGCGCGACCCAGCGGAACGGGCCCACGCCGCGGCAGAACAGCGGACGCACGTAGGCCGGCACGAAGCCCGGGAAATCGAACGCGTTCTTCAACCCCTGGTCGAACGCCATCTGCCGGATGTTGTTGCCGTAGTCGAACGTGGGCACGCCCATCTGCTGGAACGCAAGCATCGCCTCCACGTGCACGCGCATGGCCTGCTTGGCGGCATCGCGCACGCGTTCGGGTTCGGCCTTCTGTTCGGCCAGCCACTGTTCCACGGTCCAGCCGATCGGCAGGTAGCCGTGCACGGGGTCGTGCGCACTGGTCTGATCGGTGACGGCGTCCGGACGCACGCCGCGCTTCACCAGTTCCGGCAGGATCTCCGCGGCGTTGCCGAGCAGCGCGATGGACTTCGCCTCACCGGCGGCCGTGTACTTCGCGATGCGCGCGAGGGCGTCATCGAGGTCGGTGGCCTGTTCGTCCACGTAGCGCGTCCGCAGGCGCATGTCGATGCTGGACTGGCGGCATTCGATGTTGAGCGAGTTCGCGCCCGCCAGCGCCGCGGCCAGCGGCTGCGCGCCCCCCATGCCGCCGAGGCCGGCGGTGAGGATCCACTTGCCGGTCAGGTCGCCGCCGTAGTGCTGCCGACCCATCTCGACGAAGGTTTCGTACGTGCCCTGCACGATCCCCTGGCTGCCGATGTAGATCCACGAGCCGGCGGTCATCTGGCCGTACATCGCCAGGCCCTTGCGGTCGAGTTCGTTGAAGTGCTCCCACGTGGCCCAGTGCGGCACCAGGTTGGAGTTGGCGATCAGCACGCGCGGCGCATCGGGATGCGTGGGGAAGATGCCGACCGGCTTGCCCGACTGCACCAGCAGGGTCTCGTTGTCGTCGAGTTCGCGCAGCGACTTCAGGATGGCGTCGTAGCAGGCCCAGTCGCGCGCGGCGCGGCCGATGCCGCCGTAGACGACCAGCGAGGTGGGATCTTCCGCGACGTCCGCATCCAGGTTGTTCTGCAGCATCCGGTACGGCGCTTCGCTGAGCCAGGACTTGCAGGTGAGCGTGGCACCGCGCGGCGCGCGGATGACGCGGGACGGGTCGTGGCGGGGATCGGACATGCGGGCGTTCCGGATAAAGGGATTGCCGTCATTATCGGCGCGAGGACTGGTCGGGCGCGAGCCATCGCCATGCTGCAGTGCATGAAGGGCGCCATGGCAGAATCCGGCCATGAACCTTTCCCGCGTCATCGCTGCTCCCTTGCTGCTGGCCAGCCTGTCGCTGCTGTCGCCCGCACATGCCGCTCCGCCCGACCGGTTACTTATCTTCACCAAGACCGCGGGATTCCGTCACGACGCGATCCCCGCGGCCGTCGCGACGTTGAAGGTGCTGGCGACCGAAGCGGGCCTGCGGGCCGACCACACCGAGGACGCAGGTGCGTTCACTGCCGGCAACCTGTCGCGTTATCGCGTGGTCGTGTTCGCCAGCACCACCGGCGATGTGCTGGATGCCGGGCAGCAGGCGGCGATGGAAGGGTTCGTGCGCGCGGGCGGCGGGTTCGTCGGCGTGCATGCAGCGGCCGACACGGAGTACGCGTGGCCCTGGTATGGACGCCTGGTCGGCGCCTACTTCAGGAGCCATCCTCCCGGGCTGCAATCGGCGCACGTGCAGGCCGAGCACGACGGGAAGCCTGTCGGGCCACGCTGGCGCATCACCGACGAGCTGTACAACTACCGCGACAGTCCGCGCGGACAGGTGCAGGTCATCGCCACGGTGGACGAGCGCGACTACGAGGGCGGCACGATGGGCGGAGACCACCCCATCGCGTGGTGCCATGCCTTCGAGGGTGGCCGCAGCTGGTACACCGGACTCGGCCACGACGCGAAGGTGTACGAGGATCCGAACGTCCTCGCACAGCTCGGGCGCGGACTGCGCTACGCCGCCGGGCGTTCGGACGACTGCTGACACGTCCGCCCGCCTTGGCGAGGAAGCGGGCACACCGCCACCGTGTCAACGGATGGACGGATCCAGCGTGCGCAACGCCTGGCCGAGGCCGGTCTGGCCGGTACGGTCGAGTTCGTCCTTCGTGTAGGAGCGACCCGGCAGGCCATTGCAACGCGCCCGGGCGTCACGCTGGCGAATACGACTGCCGGTGTTGCGGATGCAATGCGCATCCG
>NZ_JBGFFG010000476.1:0-2354 GCF_056175765.1 Pseudoxanthomonas sp. LjRoot204_2
GGCCGATCGCGACTGACGTCGCTCCCACAGGACGCTGCACGTGAGCGCTGACTCGTTCGCGCAACGCCTGCTGGCCTGGTTCGACGGGCACGGTCGCCACGACCTGCCGTGGCAGCATCCCCGCGCGCCGTATCGCGTGTGGCTGTCGGAAATCATGCTGCAGCAGACGCAGGTCACCACGGTCATTCCGTATTTCCTGCGCTTCGTCGAGCGCTTCCCCACCCTGCCCGATCTCGCGGCCGCATCCACCGACCACGTGATGGCGCACTGGGCGGGACTGGGCTACTACGCCCGTGCCCGCAACCTGCATGCCGCCGCGAAAACCTGCGTCGCCAACCATGACGGCGACCTGCCGCGCGATTTCGACGCGCTGCATGCGCTGCCCGGCATCGGCCGCAGCACCGCCGGCGCGATCCTGTCGCAAGCGTGGAACGACCGTTTCCCCATCCTCGACGGCAACGTCAAACGGGTGCTCACGCGTTTCCACGGCATTGCCGGGTGGCCCGGCCTGCCAGCGGTGGAAAAGCAGCTGTGGGCGCTGGCTGAAGACCATTTGCTCAACGTCCCCGACGGCCGGCTCGCCGACTACACGCAGGCGCAGATGGATTTCGGCGCCACGCTGTGCACGCGCGCCAAGCCTGCATGCGGGATATGTCCGGTACAGGACGACTGCGTGGCGCGTCGCGAGGGGCTCACCGGCGCGCTCCCCACCTCCAAGCCGTCGAAAGTGCTGCCGGAACGCGAAGCGGTGGCGCTGTGGCTGGAAAACGCGGATGGCGAGATCCTGCTGCAGCGGCGTCCGGAGACCGGCATCTGGGCCTCGCTGTGGACGTTGCCGCAAGCCGACACCGATGCCGGCCTGCGCGAATGGTTCGCGCGCGAGATGAAGGGCGCGTACGACAACGTCGAAGAACTGCCCGTGGTCGTGCACACCTTCAGCCACTACCGCCTGCAGCTGCAGCCGCTGCGCCTGCGCAAGGTCGCCCTGCGCGCCGTGGTGCGCGACAATGACGACCTGCGCTGGGTGGCTCGCGGCGAGCTCGCCGCGCTGGGCCTGCCCACGCCGATCCGCAAACTGCTTGGGAATTGACTGATGTCGCGCACCGTCTTCTGCCAGTACGAACAACGCGACACCGAGGGGCTCGATTTCGTCCCCTATCCCGGCGAGCTGGGCAAGCGCATCTACGCGGACATCGGCAAGCCCGCCTGGTCGGCCTGGCTGGCGCACCAGACGATGCTGATCAACGAGAACCGGCTGTCGCCGCGCGACCCGAAGCACCGCGCCTTCCTGGAAGCGGAGCTGGAAAAATTCCTGTTCGGCGGTGRCGCGGACAAGCCGGCGGGCTACGTCCCGACGCCCTGAGCCCGCATGCCCATCACGGCTCGGCCTGGCGCTCCACCGCCGACGCCTCGCGCAACTCTTTCTCGCTGGCACGCAAGGCCTTGACGTCCAGCGGACGGATGGTCTCGATGCGGCAGGGAATCTTGATGGGGGACGTGCCGGGACCGACCGGCAGGACGTCATCGAAACGCGCGTTCACCCGATTGGCGAACTGGGTGATGCTGATGGCGGCGGCGGACTCCAGGTCCTGGCAGCGGCCGGCGAACTCGAGCAGGTAGCCCTCCTTCGGCTTGGTCCAGACCGCGAGCGCCGAATCGCCCACCGGGGTCCAGCCATTGAGATGGCCGAGATAGCGGAAATCCTTGACGGGCTCACCGGCATGGTCGCGGTAGAGGGCCAGCCTCTCGGCCGGGCTCAGCTTGCCGGTGGCGCAGCCTGCCAGCAGTAGGGAGGCCAGCAGGGCCGTGGGAATCAGGCGTTTCATGGGCGGACTCCTGTCGTTCGGGAGAAGGGCTGTCGATAACGCCGATGATGCGCCGGCGGCGGACAGGCGGCGCAGGCCCTCCAAACCGCGTTCAGCCCGGATGCGGCTTGCCATCCCCCACCCCGATCCGTATCATCTGCGGCCTTCGCACCGGCAGCGCCGGCCCGCGACCGTTCATGGCCTGGTAGCTCAGTTGGTAGAGCAGCGGATTGAAAATCCGCGTGTCGGTGGTTCGAATCCGCCCCGGGCCACCATATCGATTCCGGAAGGCCCGCAGCGATGCGGGCCTTCTTCGTTTGTATCGGCTGCCTCGCCCCCGCGCGGATCGCGTCCGCCACGAAGCGACCTCCTACCTCCGAGATATCCGGCGCCCATGTCCGAACCCATCCGCCTTGCCAAACGCATTGCAGAACTTACCGGATGCTCGCGCACGGAGGCCGAGCAGTACATCGAAGGCGGCTGGGTCACCGTGGACGGAGAAACCATCGAAGCGCCACAGCACCCGGTGACCACGGAACGCGTGGAGAT
>NZ_JBGFFG010000477.1:0-2345 GCF_056175765.1 Pseudoxanthomonas sp. LjRoot204_2
CCCGAGGAGAACACCATGGCACTGCGTTACGGATTGGCTGGATCCCTGCTTACCGTCCTGCTGGCGATGTCGGCGAACGCCGACGCGGCGCCACGCGACCGCGACAACAATCCGCCCGGCCCGGCCGGCGGCCGCGGCACCAACTGGGAGAATCCGCCCGGCTGGAAGGGCGGCCCGGGCGCGTCGCCCGATCGCCGCTGGTACCGGCACGGCGGCAAGCGCTACGAGTTCGTCGTAGGGAAGAACGGCTACTACTTCAATCCCCAATACGGCTATTGGCATCCCCGCTACGGCCTGTGGAACCAGGCCAGACGTTGCTGGCTGGACCTCGACAACAACCCGCCGGGACCGCACGGCGGCCGTGGTACCAACTGGGAGAATCCGCCCGGCCCGAAGGGCGGGCCGGGCGCATCGCCCGACCGCTTCGGCCGCTGCCGCTGAGGAGCGATGCCGCACACATCAGAACGGCCGGATGATCCGGCCGTTCTGCGTTTCCCGCCGATGATCGCCCGCGTCAGCCGGTCAGGCGCGCAATGACCGGCGCCACCTGCGCCTGGCGCTCAAGTGCGACACCGATGCGGGCCAAGGCGTGGGCGAGCGATGCGGCATCGTCGGCGCGGACCGTGGCGTGGCCCACCTTGCGCCCCTCCCGCGGCTCCTTCCCGTAGTCGTGCCAGTGGCCGCCGGCCTCCTGGAGTACGGACGACGCCTCCGGCATCTCACCGATCCAGTTCAACATGCAGGCGTGGCCCATCACGCGGGTGTCGCCCAGTGGCAGGCCCAGCACGGCGCGCAGATGGYTCTGGAACTGCGACGTCTCCGCACCTTCGATGGTCCAGTGGCCGGAGTTGTGTACACGCGGCGCCATCTCGTTGGCGAGCAGTTCGCCGTTCCGGTAGAACAGTTCGAGCGCGAACACGCCCACGTAGTCGAGCGACTCCGCCAGCCGCCGTGCGTGCGCACATGCCGCTTCGGCGAGTGCCGCATCGACGTGTGCCGGCGCAAGGCTGGCCGACAGCACGCCGTCGACATGCCAGTTTTCGGTCAACGGCCAGGTGCGGAATTCGCCATCGCGGCCACGCACGGCCACCACGGACAGTTCCCGCTCGAACGGGATGAAGGCTTCGACGATCAGGCCGACGGTCCCTGCCTGCGTCCCCAATGCCTTCCACGCCGCATCCACGTCCGCCGGCGACTTGATGCGGAACTGTCCCTTGCCGTCATAGCCCAGGCGACGCGTCTTGAGGATGCACGCGCCTCCGAGTCGTTCGACCTCGCGGCGCAGTATCTCGAGGCTGCCGACATCGGCGAAGTCGCCGACCGGAATCCCCAGCTCGCGGAACAGGCTCTTCTCGACCAGGCGATCCTGCGCCACCGCCAGCGCGCGCGGATTGGGGAACACCGGTACGCGGCCGGCGAGCCACTCCGCGCTCTCCGCGGGCACGTTCTCGAAGTCGAAGGTGGCCACGTCGACTTTCGAAGCGAATTCGGCCAACGCCGCTTCGTCACGATAGTCGCCCACCAGCAGCGGGGCGAACTGGCCGGCGCACGCATCCGCGGCGGTATCCATCACGAGAAAGCGCAAGCCCAGTGGCGCGCCGGACAGCGCCAGCATGCGCGCCAGTTGYCCACCGCCCAGGATACCGACGKTCGTCATAGCGGCTGGCGCGGATCGTCGTGCGCCATCACGTCGTCGGTCTGGCGGCTGCGGAACGCCGCGAGCGCGGCACCGATGGCCGGATGCTCCGGCGCCAGCAGCRCCGCGGCGAACAGGCCGGCATTCGCTGCCCCGGCATTGCCGATGGCGAAGGTCGCCACCGGAATGCCCGCCGGCATCTGCACGATGGACAACAGCGAGTCCATGCCGTTGAGCGCCTTCGACTGCACGGGTACACCCAGCACCGGCACGGCGGTCTTCGCGGCGAGCATGCCCGGCAGATGGGCCGCGCCGCCTGCACCGGCGATGATGGCGCGCAACCCGCGCGAGGCGGCTTCGTCGGCGTACGAGAACAGCACGTCCGGAGTCCGATGCGCCGAGACCACTCTCACCTCGTAAGGAACGCCGAGCGCATCCAGCTTCTGCGCAGCGTGCTGCATGGTCTCCCAATCGGACCGGGAACCCATCACGATGCCCACGATGGGGCGGGAAGCACTGGCGGTCATGGCCGTCCTCTGTCGCAAAGACGTATTCTACCCTCCTGACCGAACCGCTGATCGAGTCCCCACATGGACCGCAAACTGCTCGACCTTCTCTGCTGCCCCGCCACCCGCCAGCCCTTGGCCATGCTCGAAGCGCGCGGGCTGGAAGCGCTCAACCGCGCCATCGGCGAGGGACACGTCAAGCG
>NZ_JBGFFG010000478.1:0-2340 GCF_056175765.1 Pseudoxanthomonas sp. LjRoot204_2
GTGGTGCAGAACGAGAAGCGCCAGGGTGAGAACCAGCCCTACGGCCGTCGCATCAGCGCGCGCATGTTCGAAGCGCTCTATCCGGCCGGACATCCCTACAGCTGGCAGACCATCGGCTCGATGGCCGACCTGGACGCCGCCACGCTGGACGACGTGAAGACCTGGTTCCGCAGCTGGTACGGCCCGAACAACGCCGTGCTGGTGCTGGCCGGCGACATCGACGTCGCCACCGCCAAGGAAAAGGTCACGCGTTACTTCGGCGACATCCCGGCCAGCGCCACGCTGGCGGACATGAAGACCAACATTCCCACCCACGCCAAGGACACCCGCGAAACCATTCCCGACCGCGTGCCGCAGGTCCGCGTCTATCGCGCCTGGCCGGTCGCTGAAATGGGCACGAGGGACGCCGTGCTGCTCGACCTGTTCGCGCAGGTGCTGGGCGGCAGCGCGGCTTCGCGCTTCGACACGCGCCTGGTGCACGGCGAGAAGATCGCCGACCAGGCGAGCGCCTACCAGTGGAGCAGCGAGATCAGCGGCACCTTCTTCCTGATGTCCACCGTGAAGGAAGGCGTGGACCCGGCCAAGGTCGAGGCGGCGCTGGACGAGGAACTGAAGCGGCTGATCACCCAGGGTCCGACGGCCGAGGAACTCGAGCGCGCCCGCGTCTCCGGCGTGGCCAGCTTCGTGCGCGGCATCGAGCGCATCGGCGGTTTCGGCGGCAAGTCCGACGTGCTGGCGTCGTGCGCCGTCTACCAGAGCAAGCCCGATTGCTACAAGGAAGACCTCGCCATCTACGCGAGCGCCACGCCGGCCGAGGTGCAGGCCGCGGCGAAGAAGTGGCTGAGCGGCGGTTCGCACACCATTCTCGTGCAGCCCAGCGAGACGCCGGCATCGGCCCTTCCGGAAACCGTGTTCGCGGCGCCCGCCACCACGCCGGCCGCCGCGCCCAAGGTCGACCCGAAGTTCAAGACGGTGAAGACCGACGTCGATCGCAGCACCGGTGTGCCGAAGACCACCACCTTCCCCGACCTGAAGTTCCCGGCCGTGCAGCGCGCCACGCTGTCCAACGGCATGCAGGTCACGCTGGCCGAGCGTCATGAGACGCCGGTGGTGCAGATCAATGTCGAATTCCCCGGGGGTTACGCCGCCGACGTCGGCAAGAAGCTCGGTACCGCCAGCTTCGCGATGCAGATGATGGACGAAGGCGCCGGCCAGTACGGCGCCCTTGCATTCGCCGCCCGCAAGGAAGCGCTGGGTGCCGAACTGACCACGGGCGCCGGCCTGGATTCGGCCTCGGTCGGCCTGTCCGCACTGACCGACAAGCTGGCGCCGTCGCTGGACCTGCTGGCCGACGTGCTGCGCCGCCCGACCTTCGACCCGGCGGAAATCGAGCGCGTGCGCGCGACCTGGATCGCCGGCATCAAACAGGAGAAGGCACGCCCGCAGACCGCCGCGCTGCGCACGCTGCCGCCGCTGCTGTACGGCGCCGGGCATCCCTATGCCATTCCGTTCACCGGTTCGGGCACGGAGGCTTCCATCGCCTCGCTGAGCCGCGATGACCTGGCGGCGTTCCACCGCGATTGGCTGCAGCCGTCGCAGGCACGCATCACCATCGTCGGCGACACCACGCTGGCCGAGATCGTGCCGCTGCTGGAAGCGCGCTTGGGCGACTGGAAGGCCGCCCCCAATGCGCCGAAGCTCGCCGCCGTACCGACGGTCGCCAACGCGGCCAAGGCACGCGTGTTCCTGATCGACCAGCCCGGCRCCATCCAGTCCAACGTCTATGCCGCACAACTGGTGCCGCCGACCGGTGATGCGGGCACCATCGATTTCGACTTCGCCAACGGCGTGCTGGGCGGCCAGTTCAGCTCGCGCCTCAACATGAACCTGCGCGAAGACAAGCACTGGGCCTACGGCTCCTACAGTGGTGCGCGCAACACCCTCGGTCAGCGTCCGTGGTGGGCGAGCGCGGCGGTGCAGAGCGACCGCACCGCCGATTCGATGAAGGAACTGCAGAAGGAGATCAGCCAGTTCGCCACCGGCCAGGCGCCGGCCAAGCCGGAAGAGATCGCCAAGATCCGCGCCGCCAACACCCTGGAGCTTCCGGGCGCGTATGAGACCGCCTCGGCGGTGCTGGCCCAGATCGCCTCCAACCAGCGGTATGGGCGTCCGGACGACTACATCGTGCAGTACAAGGCCCGCAACGAAGCCATCGGGGCCGCYGATGTCGCGAAGGCGGCGGCCACGCTGTCGCCGTCGTCGCYGACCTGGGTGGTCGTGGGCGACCTGTCCAAGGTGGGCGAGTCGGTCCGCGCGCTGCAGTTGGGCGATGCCGTCGAG
>NZ_JBGFFG010000479.1:0-2332 GCF_056175765.1 Pseudoxanthomonas sp. LjRoot204_2
GACCTGGGGTGCCTGGCCGTGGTGCTCCTGCAGGCCGCGCCCCATCAGCAGGTTGAACTTCTGGTCCGTGCCGCCAAGTTCGACATCCGCCTGCAGCGCCACGGAGTCGTAGCCCTGCACCAGCGGGTAAAGGAACTCGTGGATCGCGATCGACTGCTGCGCCGCGTAACGCTTGGCGAAATCGTCGCGCTCCAGCATCCGCGCGACAGTGTGCTGGCCGGCGAGGCGAATCATGTCCGCCGCGCCCATCCTGCCGAACCATTCGGAGTTGAAGCGGACTTCGGTCTTCTCGCGGTCCAATACCTTGAATACCTGCTCCTCATAGGTGCGGGCATTGGCCAACACATCCTCGCGGGTCAGCGGCTTGCGGGTCGCGTTCTTGCCCGACGGGTCGCCGATCATTCCGGTGAAGTCGCCGATCAGGAAAATCACTTGGTGGCCCAGGTCCTGGAACTGGCGCATCTTGTTCAGCAGCACTGTATGACCCATATGCAGGTCGGGCGCCGTGGGGTCGAACCCCGCCTTCACGCGCAGCGGACGGCCGGAGGCGAGGCGCGCCTGCAGGTCTTCGATCTTCAGTATTTCGTCGGCACCACGGCCGATCAGGGCAAGCGCTTCTGCGGAGGACACGGGATAGCGGTTCCAGATAGAGGGGCCACGTGAAGGCCAAGTCAGTGACGTGAAGTTACCGTTAAAAGAAAGTAAACAGTGATACCAATCAAAAAAGCTATTTGACTCAATGGTTTGACGCGAAGTCTTCGCGTGTCTATGGTACGCCGATTGGGGCTTTGCCTTGGCCCCGGGGTGCAACCTTGATGCAAACTCATGGGGGCGGCAACAGCCGCAAGCAACTGTTCCGCGAGCGCCTGGGGGTGCTCCGCGATAGCGCCGTGAAGCGTCATCTGCCGGAGGGGCGATGGACGCGACGCCACTGGATCCACGCCACCCTGTTCACCACCATCGGCGTGCTGATGGCGACGATCGTGCCGGGCTTCTCGAGTGCGATCCAGGCGCCGGTCTCCGAACCGCGCAACACCTTGCTGCTTGATCTGCCCGAACTGTCCGCAGAGCGCCAGGCCGGTATCGCCGGCGACAGCTGGCAAGTGGTGCGGGTGAAGCGCGGCCAGACGCTGGGCGCGATCTTCGAGGAGCTGGGCATCCCGGCCGCGACGCTGCACCGCATCCTGGACAACGCGGATGCCAAGAAGGCGCTGACCCGCCTGAAGCCCGGCACCGAGATCGCCTTCGACCTGCCGGTGACCGGCGGCCTGCGCACCCTGCGCTACGACCGCGATCCCAGCCATCGCGTCGAACTCGTGGTCGGCGAGGACAAGGTCACCGAGCGCGTGATCGCGCGCGAGACCACGACCCGTACCGTCGTGCTGAGCGGCAAGGTGGGGCGTTCGCTCAACCGGTCGGCCCGCAAGGCGGGGCTGACGTCCGCCAACATCAATTCGATGACGGACGAGATCTTCAAGTACGACATCGACTTCAATTCCGACCTGGGACCGGAAGACCGTTTCAGCGTGGTGGTCGAACAGACGTGGCGCGAGGGCGAGCTGATCAGCACCGGCCCCGTGCAGGCCGCCACGTTCACCGTCGACGGGAAACTGCATTCGGGCTTCCGATTCACGCGTCCGGGCGGCAAACCGGAGTACTTCACCGCCGCAGGCCGGCCGCTGAAGAAGAACTTCATCCGCATGCCGATTGCGTATGCGCGCATGAGCTCGAAGTTCGGTGCGCGCCGCCATCCGGTGCTGGGCACGATGCGCATGCACAAGGGCGTGGACTATGCCGCCTCGACGGGTACGCCGATCATGGCGGCCGGCGATGGCCGCGTGCAGTTCGCAGGGTGGCAGGGCGGCTACGGCCGTACCGTGATCCTCGACCACGGCCGCGGCCATACCACGCTGTACGCGCACATGTCGCGCCTGGGCAAGATCAAGCCGGGCCAGCGCGTCGCGCAGGGCACGGTGATCGGTTATGTCGGCACCACTGGGCTGTCGACCGGCCCGCACCTGCATTACGAATTCCGCATCAACGGCGTGCATCGCAATCCGCTGTCGGTGACGATGCCGCCGCCGGAGCCGCTGTCCGGCGCGCAGCTGGCGGCGTATCGCACGTACACGGCCAACGCGCTGGCACGTATCCGCACGGTGGAAGACATCATCTATGCCGATGTCGGCCCCGCCGACGAGGCGAAGGCAACCACCGTCGCCGCCGCCAAGCCTGCCAACAGCAAGAAGGGCGGCAAAGGCTGAGCCCGGCGCATGGCGGTGAACAAGAAAAGGCGGGACACTGTCCCGCCTTTTCTTTGCGTGACGTTCCCGCA
>NZ_JBGFFG010000480.1:0-2331 GCF_056175765.1 Pseudoxanthomonas sp. LjRoot204_2
GGCCAGGTAGGTGCGGGTAAGGCCGCCCAGGATCGGCTCCTTCTGCTCCTCGCACGTCTTGATGGTGCTGAAGATCGCCTCTTCCGAGGGTGACTTCTTCAACCCCAGCGCGGCCTCGGCCACCAGGTTGCCGGCCGCGCACCTGTTGCGCCCATCCGGTGCATCCGACAGCACCTGCTGCGCATACTGCTCACCGAGGGTGTACTCGCCGACCTGGTTGTACAGCAGCCCGGCGACGAGCAGCCCGCGGTGACGTACATCCTTCTTCTCCACCTTGGTGGCCAGCGGCAGGATGTCGTTGAGCGTGGTCAGCCCCTGCTCGAACTTGCGGGTCAACGCATAGGTATTGACCAGCAGCGATCCGGTCCAGAACAGCATCTCCGGGTCCTGCGTCTCCTGCTGGATCTGGCGGAGCTCCCGTATCGCGGGCTCCGACTTGCCCTTCATCAGGAATCCATGCGCCCTGAGCAGCCGCAGCTTGAGACGCTGCTCCGGGGTGGCTTCCTCGACGCGCTTTTCGAGCCGATCCAGCACCTCGTAGAAGCGGGCCGGCTGGGAGGTCTTGATCGTCTCCGCCTGCTCGATCAGCGCATCGATGCCCGGCGCCATCTGGGCCTGCGCCGGTGCGACGAACGCGCATGCCAGCGCACACGCCAGCCAATAGGTACGTCCTTTCCCGAGCATCATCCCTAGTCTCCCGACCGACTGCCGCCACCGGAGCCCGCTGGCCGCCGAGGTTACTCCTTTTCAGCCGGGTCCTCTTCCCCACCCGTCTGATCGTCCGCGTCTTCACGCGACTCGTCTTCCTTGCCCTCATCCGGGGCGAGGATCATGCAGAACATGGCCGGCCGGGCGTCCAGCAGCCGGGTCAGCGATGCGACGTCGCGATCGCGCAACGCGGCACGCTGGTCGGCCTCGACATCGAGGGCGGCGACGGCGGCCAGATAGTCGGACGTCGCCTGCGACGAAGCGGCAGCACCCATGGACTCCAGGAAGCGGATGGCATTGGACACGCGGATTTCCCCAAAACAATGATGGTTGAAGCGATTCTGCAGCGCCCGCGCCGTACGCGCAGGCCTGCCCCCTTGGCGTGACAATACTCACTTTCAGGCGGGCTTGCCACGCCCCGGGCGGTCCGGCGCCCTCAGCCGCCCAAGGCGCGCAGGCGCGCCAGGACCTGCTCGTTCCTCCGCAGCGGGACGGCAGGCGGAACCACCAGGGTGGTCGCGGCCGAAAGCGTCGCCGTGGGCAGCTGGTCCAGCGGCAGCCGGTCCATGCGGGGGCGCGAGATCGGCAGCGTGGCCGCCTCGTAGGCGATCACTTCATGGCCTGCCGGGTAATCGCCGAGCAACAGGTCCACCAGCACCTGCTTGGTACCGGCGTCGGTGGACAGCCGCCCGGTCGAGAGATCGCCCGCCACGCCGATCTGCCACAGGACCAGATACGCAGACGGGTCCACCCTGCGCTCGTAGAACATGAACTGGCTCGCTTCGAAATGCTGGCAACCCACTGCGCCCGGGTCGATGCCCAGGTCGGCGTAGAGGCAGTCTTCCGCCGACACCGCGGCTTCCATCACGGCCTCGAACCCCTCGGCGCGCGCCTGCTCCACCGCCCGGTGCGGGACCTGCGCGAACACGCCGGGGTGGCCATAGAAGGCACCGCATACACGTCGCCCCCGCCGCACCTCCGCCAGCATCGCCTCGACCATCTCGCGGTAGGTCTCGCGCCGCGGCTTGCCCTCCCGGTAGAGCGGCTGGAGGCTCCTGACATCTGCATTCATGCCCTGCACCCACAGTTCGACGATCGGGTCCGACATGGCACTGAAGACGACGTCTGCCTGTTCGATATGGCTCCGCGCACGCGGTGCCAGGTGCGCCCCCAGGGTCATGCCCACGCCCACGCACGCGAGCCGGCCCCGCCCCGCGTCTGCTTCCTCGAGTCCCGTCACTGCTTTGCCCCTGCCTGAGCGGCGAACCGCCGCATCCACTCATCCCGCGTCATTTCCCAACCCCGGAACGCCGATCCCCCTGGCACCTCCGCCATCGCGTGGAACCCCAGCCGTCGCATGACGCCCGCACCGGCGTCATTGTCGCGCGCGTGGCGACTGAACGTGCGCGGCCACGCGCCTTCTTCGAACAGGTGGCCGGACAGGAACGCGATGGTCTCCTGCGCCACCTTGCGGCCTTGCCAGGGCGCCAGGACCATGACGCCGATTTCGGCCGCACCGGAATGCGGGGACAATGCGAGCAGGCCGACGACTTCGCTGTCGTTCCCTCCGCATTCGATCACCCAGCAACACGCACGTCGAAGATCCGCGTGCGCATTGGACCG
>NZ_JBGFFG010000481.1:0-2329 GCF_056175765.1 Pseudoxanthomonas sp. LjRoot204_2
GCACCGTCTATGAGACGCAGCTGGACGATTACCCGCAGATCGGCTCGATCTGCTCGGGCGGTCGCTACGAGAACCTGGCCAGCCACTACACCAAGTCCAAGCTGCCCGGCGTGGGCATCTCGATCGGCCTGACCCGCCTGTTCTGGCAGCTGCAGGAGGCAGGCCTGATCGCCGGCGTCGACGAAAGCAGCGTGCAGGCCATGGTCGCCCTGATGGACGAAGGACAGATGGCGCAGTCACTTGATATTGCCCGCCGCCTGCGTGCGGCCGGCATCAACACCGAAGTGCAGATGGAAAGCCGCAAGCTGGCCAAGCAGTTCCAGTACGCCTCGCGTGCCGGCATCCGCTTCGTGGTCCTGGCCGGTGAGGATGAGYTGAGCCGCGGCGTCGTCACGGTCAAGGACCTGGTGAGCGAACAGCAGTTCGAGGTGAAGCGCGATGAGCTGGCCGCCAGCCTGAAAGTGGAGCTGGAACAGGCCCGCGCACTGGCGGGGCGCTGACATGAAACCGATCCTGCTGGATGGCAAGTCGCTCACCCGCGATCGCCTGGTCGAGATCGCGTTCGGTGCCAGCGTCGAGCTGGACAAGGACGCATTGAAGGCGGTTTCGCGAGCGGCCGAGTTCCTTGCCGAACAAGTGCGCCGGCAAGAGCCGATCTACGGCGTCTCCACGGGCTTTGGCAGCAACGCCGACAAGCTGCTGGGCGCGCACCCGCTGCGCGGCGAGCTGCCCGGAGCGGTGAAGTCAGGCCGCTCTCTGCATGAAGAGCTGCAATACAACCTGATCGTCACCCATGCGGTCTGCGTGGGCGAGCCCATGGCGCCGGAGATCGTCCGCGCCATGCTTGGCATTCGCATCAACACGCTACTGAAGGGCCATTCCGGCATCCGCGTGGAGACCCTGCAGGCGCTCGCCGCGATGCTCAACGCCGGCATCGTGCCGGTGGTGCCCTCGCTGGGCTCGGTGGGCGCCTCAGGCGACCTGGCGCCGCTGTCGCACCTGGCCATCGTGCTGCTCGGCGGTGGCGAAGCGTTCTACCAGGGCGAGCGCATGCCGGGCGCCGACGCGCTCAAGCGCGCTGGCCTGGCGCCGGTCTCGCTGTCCTACAAGGAAGGCCTGGCGCTCAACAACGGCACCGCGCAGATGCTGGCGATGGGCGTGCTGGCGATGTACCGGCTCGACCAGCTGCTGGACACCGCGGATCTGGCCGCGGCAATGACGATCGACGCCTTTGCCGGCCGCCTGGGCGCGTTCGCCGAGGAAGTGCATGCCCTGCGACCGCATCCGGGCCAGGTGCATGTCGCCGGCCGCCTGCGAGAGCTGTTGGCCGGTTCGACGCTGGCCGACATCCCGTACCACCTGGTACCGCGCTTTCGCACCTGGCTGCCCAGCAGCTGGGACACGGCAGAGGCACAGGCGCTGCGCTTTGACATCGGCTGGGACTGGGTGCCAACCGATCAACGCCACGGCCGCGCCAAGTTCTACCAGCGCTTCATGCCGTTCCGTGGCGGCAAGAAGCACCAGCCGCAGGACAGCTACTCGCTGCGCTGCATCCCGCAGGTGCATGGCGCCGTGCGCGACGCAGTGGAACAGGCCAAACGCGTGCTGGAGATCGAGCTCAATGCAGTCACCGACAACCCGCTCGTGTTCCCGGACAAGCAGGCCGAGCACGTCGAAGAGCAGGTGATCTCGGCGGGTCACTTCCACGGCATGCCGCTGGCGCTGGCGATGAGCTACGTGAAGGCCGCCATCCCGACCCTGGCCTCGATCTCCGAGCGTCGCCTCAACAAACTGGTCGATCCGTCGACCAACGACGGCTTGCCGCCTTTCCTGATCGGAAACGAGGACGGTACGGAGTCGGGGCACATGATCGTGCAATACACCGCAGCGGCGATCGTCAACGACTTGGCCAGCCGTGCGCATCCGGCCAGCGTGTTCTCGGTGCCTACCAGCGCGAATGCCGAAGACCATGTTTCGATGGGCRCCAATGAGGCGCGCCACGTGCTGGCGATGGTGCAGGACCTGGGCCGGGTGCTGGCGCTTGAGCTGTACACCGCCGCTCAAGCGCTGGATCTGCGTCGCGACATGATCAACGCGGCGCGTGCCCTGGCCAAGCGGGCCGATGCTGAGGGCATGGCCACGAAGGTTGCCGGTGGTCCTTCGCTCCGTGACGCCGACCGCGAGGTGTTTCTGCAGGAAGTAGACGGGCTCCGCTCCGCTCTGGCGGGCAGTGAGCCGTTCCAACCGGGGCGTGCTGTGGCTGCCGCTCATGCGGCAATCCGAGTGCAGATCCCATTCCTGGAACGCGATCGAGCGTTGGATGGTGAGG
>NZ_JBGFFG010000482.1:0-2328 GCF_056175765.1 Pseudoxanthomonas sp. LjRoot204_2
CCGTCGGCGATCGCGAACGCGCCGGAACCGGTCGCCGTCGCGCCGACGCCGTCGGCCAGCGCAGCCGAACCGGAGGCGGTCGCATAGTCTCCGTTGGCGGTGGCGTCGTCGGTGCCATCGTTCGCACCGTTCGCCTTGAAGTAGCGCGTGGCGTTTTCTGAAGCTTCGGCGACTGCATTCAACTGATCGAGGTTCACCGCGTCGGTACCTTCGGTACCGGCGGCGACGTTGGTGATCTGGCGCTCGCTGCCTACATCGCCCACCGAGACGGTGTTGTCGCGGTCCGCCGTCGAGTTCGCGCCGAGCGCCACGCTGTTGTCGCCCAGCGCCGTGCTGTAGAAGCCGACGGCCGTGCTGTTGTCGCCGCTGGCCCAGGATTCCGCGCCCAGTGCCGTGGCGTAGTCGCCCGGCGCGTAGGAGAAGAAGCCGGCCGCCGTGCTTTCCAGACCCGACGCCTCCGACAGACTGCCGGCCGCCAGGCTGTAGTCGCCTGCGGCGATCGCGCCCGACCCGAAGGCGGCCGCGCTGAATCCGCTCGCCTGCGTGTAGACCAGGAGACCGAAGCCGGGAATCAGGTCCGCCGGCCCACCCACCGCCACGCTGTAGTCGCCGCTGGCGCCGCTGGCGTGGCCGAAGCTCGACGCATACGACCCGGTGGCCGTACTGCCATAGCCGAAGGCGGAACTCGCTTCACCACTGGCTTCGCTGAGCACACCGAACGACGAACTGCCGAGCGCCGAGGCGAGGCTGCCGGAACCGACCGCCGTCGCGCCCAGCCCGGAAGCGACCGTATTGACGCTGATCGGATTGCCCTCGGCATCGAAGGCATCGACCGTGCCACCGATGGCGATGCTGGAATCGCCGCTGGCTTCGGCGCTGCTGCCGTTGGCCACGCTGTTGCTGCCGGTGGCGGTCGCGGAGAAGCCGGTCGCGGTGGCACCGTCGGCCAGGGCGAACGCGCCCGAGCCGGTGGCCGTGGCGCCAACGCCTTCGGCCAGTGCGGCCGACCCGGACGCCGTGGCGTAATCGCCGGTGGCCGTCGCGTCGTCGGAGCCGTCGTCCGCACCGTTGGCCTTGAAGTAGCGCGTCGCGTTCTCCGAGGCTTCCGCCACGGCGTTCAACTGATCGACGTTCACCGCATCGGTGCCTTCGGTGCCGGCGGCGACGTTGGTGATCTGGCGTTCGCCGCCGACGCTGCCGACGGACACGGTGTCTTCGCGATCGGCGACCGAGTCGCCGCCGATGGCGACGCTGTTGTCGGCCTCGGCCGTGGCCAGGTTGCCCAGCGCCACCGAGTTGAAGCCCGGCGTGTACGCGCCGCCGCCGACGGCCACCGAATAGTCGCCCGAGGCTTCGGTGGCGAACAGACCGAAGAAGGCACCACCGACGGCCACGCTGTTGTCGCCACTGGCGATCGAGTTCGAACCCAGCGCGGTGCTGTCGAAGTTGCTCGCGATCGCACCGAAGCCCAGCGCCGTCGCGCTGTTGCCGCTCGCCTCGGCGCCGTATCCGAAGGCCGATGCGCCGAAGTTGGATGCGTTGCTGTAGCCGCCGATGGCCGTCGCGGCATCGTCGGAGGCATCACTGCGGAAGCCGACGGCGGTGGCCTGGATGCCCGACGCAGCGGCTTCGGTGCCGATGGCGGAGGCATAGGCGCCCGACGCATTCGCACCCGCACCGGTGGCGGTCGCMCCGACYTCGCCCGCGACCGCACCTGCGCCGATCGCCGTGGCATCGTCCGCCGTGGCCTCGGTGCTGGCATAGACCGGGTTGCCGTCTTCATCCAGCACCGGGTCGCCGTTTTCGTCGAGCAGCTGGCGCTGTCCACCCAGTGCGACCGCACCTGCGCCCGTGGCCTGTGCGCCCGCACCGTTGGCGACGCTGTTGTTGCCGGTGGCGGTGGCATTGAAGCCGGTCGCCGTSGCRCCGTCGGCGATCGCGAACGCGCCGGAACCGGTCGCCGTCGCGCCGACGCCGTCGGCCAGCGCAGCCGAACCGGAGGCGGTCGCATAGTCTCCATTGGCGGTGGCGTCGTCGGTGCCGTCGTTCGCACCGTTCGCCTTGAAGTAGCGCGTGGCGTCTTCCGAAGCTTCGGCGACTGCATTCAACTGATCGACGTTCACTGCATCGGTGCCTTCGGTACCGGCGGCGACGTTGGTGATCTGCCGCTCGCTGCCGGCGCTGCCGACGGAGACGGTGTCTTCGCGGTCGGCCACGGAGTCGCCACCGAGCGCAACGCTGTTGTCGGCATTCGCCGACGCGAGATTGCCGATGGCGGTCGCATTCGTGCCCGGCGCCCACGCGCCGCCGCCGACCGCGGTCGAGAAG
>NZ_JBGFFG010000483.1:0-2321 GCF_056175765.1 Pseudoxanthomonas sp. LjRoot204_2
CGCCCACTCCATGCCGGTGGTGCGCGTCTCCAGCGCGGTGACCTCGCCGATCCGGCGCAGCAGATCCGGATTGCGCGTCGCGCCCAGGCCGATGTTGTGCGGGAACAGCGTGGCGCCGACGATGTTGCTCTGCCCGTGCACGGCATCGATGCCGAAGATCACCGGGATCGCCTTGCCGCCCTGCGAGGTATCCATCGACGCCTCGTAGAAGGCATCGGCCAGCGCGAGCCACTCGGYCGGCGAGGCGTCGTAGCGCCCGCCGGGGTCTGAATTGCCGCCGGCCAGGATCGAGCCGAGCCGGTACTTGCGCACSTCGTCMGGCGTGATGCTGGCGATATCRCCCTGCACCAGCTGGCCGACCTTCTCCTCSACCGTCATCGTGGCCATCAGGTCGGTGATGCGCTGCTCGAGCGCSGCGTCCTCGGCCAGCGGCCAGGCGACCTGCGGCCACGGAGTGGCATCGGCGGCGGTCGCGGGYGCGGCCGCCTTGTCGTCGCCCTTGCAGGCGACCAGCGCCAGCATCAGGGCGGTGAGCAGCGCACCACGACACCTCCGCATCGCACTTCGGTTCGTCATCGCGCTCATCCCTCCATCTGCTCCAGTTCACGTCCCTTGGTCTCGTGCACGTACTTGATCACGAAGAAGACCGAAATCGCCGCTGCGATCGTGTACAGACCGTAGGCGCCGGCCAGGCCGATACCGGTCAGCAACATCGGGAAGGTCCAGGTGATCAGGAAGTTGGCGCCCCACTGCGCAAGACCGGCCACGGCCAGGCCCGATCCGCGGATCTGGTTGGGGAACATCTCGCCCAGCATCACCCACATCACCGGGCCCCACGAGAGGTTGAAGAACACCACATAGGCATTGGCGGCCACGAGCGCCAACACGCCCATGTTGTCCGAGAGCTGGAGCTTGCCTGCCGCATCAAGGCTGCCGGTGGCGAACGCCATGGCGACCAGCCCCAGCGTCACGGCCATGCCGGCCGAACCGATCCACAGCAGCGGTTTGCGGCCGATGYGRTCGAYCAGCARYACGGTGACGATGCAGGCGCCGATGCTGAGCGCGCCGGACAACACRTTGATGGCCAGCGCATCGTTCTCGGAGAAGCCCACGGCYTGCCACAGCACCGCGCCGTAATAGAARACCACRTTGATGCCGACCAGCTGCTGGAACGTCGCCAGGCCGATGCCGACCCAGACGATGGGRCGGATCTTGCCGGTCGCCTTGTTCTTCAGATCGGACAGCCGCGGCGCGTGATGATCAGACGCGAGCGAGGCATCGATCTCGGAAAGCTTGGTTGCGCCGGTCGCAGCGCCGTAGAGCCGCGTCAACACGCTCAACGCCTGTTCCTTCCGGCCCTTGGCCGCCAGATAGCGCGGACTCTCCGGGATGAACAGCAAAGCGCCGAGGAACAACGCAGCCGGCAGGATCTCCACCCAGAACATCCAGCGCCACGCTTCAAAGCCCAGCCATAGTGGAGCCAACGAGGAACTGGCGAACTTGGCGAGGACATAGTTGCTCAGGAAGGCAGCAAACAGGCCCGAAATGATTGCGATCTGCTGCACCGTCGCCAGGCGGCCCCGATAGCGTGCCGGCGAGACCTCGCTGATGTACGCGGGCGACATGACACTCGCCGCGCCGACCGCGAATCCTCCTATGACCCGGTACACCACGAATTCGAGCGACGAGGTCGCGATGCCCGACCCCCAGGCCGAGATCAGGAAGAACACGGCCGACCACAGCAGCATGGTGCGACGTCCATATCGGTCTGCGAGCGTGCCCGCGAACCAGGCGCCTATCGCGCAGCCCAGCAGCATCGATGCGACGTTGAAGCCGGTCACGGCCGCATCGGAGCCGAACGCGGCCTTCAGCCCGTCGACGGTGCCGTTGATGACCCCGCTGTCGAAGCCGAACAGGAACCCGCCGATCGTCGCCACCAGACTGATGAGGATGATGAAGCGGGTGTTCTCACCGGTGCGCAGTGCTGCATGTTCCATCGAAGGTTCCCCTGGTCTTTGATCCAAGCCGGAGTGCCGGCGGAGATCTCCGCCAGGCACCCTCGACTCCATCCCGTTCCTGCTGGATCGTCAGCGCAACAGGTACTGGTTGAGCAGGTTCTCGTAACGCTCCTGCTTGCCACTGGTCTGCTTCGGTTCGCCCTGCCCGGCCGCCAGCGCCGCCAGGTCGGCCAGACCGAGCTGGCCGGTCTCGAAGTCCTTGCCCTTGCCGCTGTCGAAGCTGGCGTAGCGCTCCTTGCGCCACTGCTCCCACGGCGACTCGGTCAGCAGCGCGTGCGCCACTTCCAGGCCGCGCGCGAACGC
>NZ_JBGFFG010000484.1:0-2314 GCF_056175765.1 Pseudoxanthomonas sp. LjRoot204_2
CCGTCGCACATGCCGTAGAACAGCAGGATCGCCGCCGACAGCCAGAAACTGCGCGACAGGCCGAATGCGATGACCGCCAGGCCGAAGCCGGCCACGGCGAACAGCAGTACGCGCCCGGCGTGCTTCTGAAGGGGATGGCGGGCAAGCCACAGGCCCACGCAGACCGAACCCGCCGCCGGCATCGCACGCAGGATGCCGAGGCCCTCGGGTCCGTAATGGAGGATGTCGTGGATGAAGGCGGGCAGCATCGCCACCACGCCCCCCAGCAGCACCGAGAACATGTCCAGCGCCATCGCGCCCAGCATGATCTGGTTGTTCCAGACGAAGCGCGCGCCCTGCGCAATGCTGGCGAACACCGGCAGGCTGACTGCCGGCGGTCCGGGCTCCTCCACGCGAAGCCGTGCGAGTACCGTCGCCGCCATCAGCGCGAACACGACGGCCATCGCATACGACAGYGTCTTCCCGCCGAAGCCCACCAGCAGGCCACCCAGTGCAGGGCCCGTCACCAGCGCGGCCTGGAAGATCACGCTGCCCAGGCCGGCGGCACGCACGAAGTCTTCGCGTGGCAGGACCTTGGCGAACAGCGCGTTGTAGACCGGACTCAGGAAGGAACGCGCCATGCCGGTCAGCGCGATGGCCGCATAGATCGGCCACGTGCCCTCGAACGGCAGCCAGCCCGCGGACACCGCCACCAGGATCACCGCGGTCGTCGCCAGCGCACCGCACGCGATCATCCCCACCGGCCGTCGAGGCAGGTGATCGACCAGATACCCGGCGAACGGCGCCACGCAGAAGAACGGCAGCACTTCCGCCAGCCCCACGAGGCCGAGTGAGAACGGATCCCGGGTCAGCTCGTAGATATGCCAACCTACCGTGACCGCGACGATCTGGTACGACAGCAGCGCACAGATGCGGTACGCCAGCACCGCCGCGTACCCGCGATTGCGGAGCAGCGAGAACGCAGAGGGCTTGCCGGTTCCGCTCACTTCGCGTTCGCGGCCGTCTCGCGGATGAAGGCCAGCAATGACGCCAGGCCGTTGCTGCGGGTGGGTGAGAGATGCTTGGCCAGGCCGATGTCGGCGATGTAGTCGGGCGAGGTGGCCAGGATCTCCGACGCAGGCCGTCCCGCATAGACACGCAGGGCGAGGAAGATCAGCCCCGAAACGATCGCCGAGTCGCTGATGGCATGGAAATCCAGTTTCGCGGCATCGCCCTCGGGCACGATCCAGACCATCGACTGGCAGCCGAGCAGGCGATGCTCCTCGCGCTTCCACTCCTCGGGGAAGGCGGGCAGCTTGCGGCCCAGGTCGATGAGGTACTGATAGCGTTCGGACCAGTCGCTGAAGAAGGCGAATTCGTCCTTGATGGCTGCCTGCGCCTCGGCGGCGGTGGGTTCGAGCGGGAAGATCGTGTCGGTCATGAGGTGAGCGAGTCTGGTTCAGAAGCCCCTCTACCGTCGGGAGAGAGGTTGGGGTGAGGGTACGGCGGAGTCCTTGTGGTGCCGGCATCCTGATGTTGCCGCACCCTCATCCGGCGCTTCGTGCCACCTTCTCCCGACGGGAGAAGGAAAGATCGGCTCACGCGCGCTTCCAGCGCACGCCCTGCGGCGTGTCTTCGAGCAGGATGCCTTCGGCTGCCAGTTGGTCGCGGATGGCGTCAGAGCGTGCGAAGTCGCGGGACTTCTTCGCTGCCGTACGCTCGTCGATCAATGCCTGGATACGGGCATCGTCGTCTGACGAGGTGCCACGGGCAAACCACTCGGCAGGATCCTGCTGGAGCAGGCCGAGTACGCGGCCGGCGCCGAGCAGTTCGCTCTTCAATCGTCGCTTCTCCGTGTCGCTGCCGGCCTTGCGGGCCTCGGCGGCGATGCGCGCGACCTCGGCCAGCGCCTGCGGCGTATTGAGATCGTCGTCCAGTGCGTCCTCGATGACCTGCGGCGTGGCCGCAACAGCATCGACGTGGACCAGATCCCGCAGCGTTCCGTACAGCCGGTCCAGCGTGTTCTTCGACTGCTCCACCAGCGCCTCGGACCAATCCAGCGGCTGCCGGTAGTGCGCCGACAGCAATGCGTACCGCAGGGCTTCCGGCGGGTGCTGCTGCAGCAGGTCATGGACCTTTTCGATGTTGCCCAGCGACTTGCTCATCTTGGCTCCGCCGAAGTTGAGCATGCCGTTGTGCAGCCAGAAGCGCGCGAACGTCTTGTGCGACCCGTCTGCGTGCTTGTGCGCGCACTCGCTCTGCGCCACTTCGTTCTCGTGGTGCGGGAACTGCAGGTCCACGCCGCCGGCATGGATGTCGATGGTCTCGCCCAGGT
>NZ_JBGFFG010000485.1:0-2302 GCF_056175765.1 Pseudoxanthomonas sp. LjRoot204_2
CGACAACGACAAGCTGGTGCAGGAAATCGACGAGTGGATGCGCAACATCCCGGTCAACGATCTGGAAACCGGCTTCCAGGCGTTCTACCGGTCGCAGAGCGACGAGCATTACGAACAGGGCGTCGGTGTGGGCGAATTCGTCTACGACGCGCGAGGTCGTGAGGTGGTCAGCCTACGCGTGGCCGACAGCAAGGGCATCTGCTTCATTCGGCAGGATGGCGTGCTGCGTCCCTTCTATCGTGCGCCGTCGCCGGACAGTGATCGCCGCGCGGATGGACTGGGGCAGGTGGAACAGATCCTGCGCGGCGCTGTCCGGCACGACGTGCTGTCCGGGCTTCGCGCCATCGGCTTCGTTGAGCTTGACCCGCGCCAACTGGTGTTCGCGCTGAATAAGCCCGAGGCCGACAATCCGTACGGCACCAGCATCCTGCGCAGCATTCCTTTCGTGGCGCAGATCCTGCTGAAGATGCAGAACGCCACCGGGCGCGCGTGGGAGCGCTTCGGCGACCCCAGTTACCATGTGCACTACAGCACGAAGAACCCCAAGGTGGATGCCACGGAGGCGCAGAAGCGTGCCGATACCATCGCCACCAATCTTGGCAAAGCCATGCTGGCGAAGAAGCGCGGCAACAGCATGGACCTGGCTACAGCTGCCGCCAAGGACGACGACATCAAGGTCGGCGTGATCGGCGCCAACGGCGAGGTATTGGAAATCGAAGAGCCTGCCAGGCACATGCTGGAACAGGTGGTGGCAGGCTTCGGCTTGCCGCCCTGGATGCTGGGCATCACGTGGTCGCAGGCCGCAGGCATCGGCGAACAGCAGTCCGTCGTGGTGCTGCAGGAATCGGAAACGCGCTTCGCGGTGCGCAAGCCGCAGCTGCGCCGACCCATCGAAGCCATGCTGCGCGCGCGCGGCCGCACGTGGAAGCCCGGCGACTGGGATCTGGTGCAGCGCCTGCCCAACCTGATGGACGAGCAGAAGCGCGCGCAGGCAGGCTTCCTGCGCGCCCAGACGGCCCTGATGCTGGGCGAGAGCGGCCAGGTGGACCCGGCCGAGCTACGCCGCGGGATCGACAACAACCTGCGCACGCCGCGCAGTCCGCGCGCCGGCAAGGCGCGTACGAAATCCGACGACACCACGGAGGGCGAACCATGGGCACGCAACGACCCGGCACTGCCCGCGCTGGAAGCCACAGCGTCCAGCGCGCTGAAGCGACAGTGGCACGCCCTGGCCACCGATGCCCTGCGCACGCTGGGCCTGGACACGCCTGACGGCGAAGCGTTCGAAATGGCTCCCGGGACGGAAGCCATGCTGCTGGCGCAGGGCAATGCGCGCGTGCCGGCGATGGCGAAGGCATTGCTGGAAGCACAGCTTGGCGCGTGGGATCGCGGTGTGCGCAATGGCGCCGACGACCTGGACAGCGCGAAAGGCGCCAAAGCGTTGATGGATGACCCGGTGGTGCAGGCCGCGATCGCGCGGCTGAGGGATCGCGTGCGCGACTCGCTGACGCAGACCGGGCTGCAGCTGGTGCGTGACGGCTTCGCGCGGCAGTACCAGTCCCGCATCGTCGCGGCCTTGGCGTCCGGCGAGTTCGACGGGCAGAACCCAGTGAACGTTGCCCGCGAGTTGCAGCGCCGCTTCGATGGGGGCGACTACAACTGGGAACGGCTGGCGCGCAGCGAAATTGCCATGGCGCAGTCTGATGGTTCGCTGGCGCTGTACGAACAACAGGGCATCACGCTGGTGGACTACAGCACCGCGGAAGACGAAGCCGTGTCGACCATCTGCCGCGAGTTGGCCGCGGCTGGGCCGTACACGCTGGACAAGGCGCCGGTGCCGGTGCGCGACTCGCACCCGAACTGCCGCTGCGCCATCGTTCCGAATGCCTGACCGTTAACCAACGGGGGAGACGGCGCATCGGCACGTCTCCCAATCTTCACCCGCACAAGCAATTCACCGGCCCCGCATGGGGCCATTGCGGAGTGGAGCCGTGGACAAGAAACCCGAAGAACTCGCCGAGATCCAGAATCTGCCGATTCCGGAATTCTCCGAACGCCTCACGGGCCTGACCCTCGTCGACCTGGCCGCACTGCGCGAACTGGAAGCGAAGGAAGCCAACCGCAAGGGCGCGCTGGAAGCCATCGACGAACTGGTCGCCAAGCTGGAAGCCGCTGCCGCCGATGCGCAGCGTGACCCGAGCCCGTCGCTGACCGTGCAGACGGAGGCCGCGCCGGCACCGTCCGATGATGCGCCCGCCTGGCAGCGCGAGGACTACGCCGGCCCGCTGGACATCGAGCAGGC
>NZ_JBGFFG010000486.1:0-2299 GCF_056175765.1 Pseudoxanthomonas sp. LjRoot204_2
ACCCCATTCGCGATACGCCGCACCCAGCTCGGCGACGAACGCCTCGCGGTCGGTATCGAAACGGGTGATGTCCAGCGTGGGGATACGGGCACTCATGCAATCTGCTCCAACAACAGGGGGAAGGCGCGGTGGATCATCGGACCCGTCCCGCGCCGGACGTTCATGGATCCGATTCAAGCCGTGGCAGCGGCGCGCACGGCCTCGGCCAGGGTTTCCAGCGTGTTCTTCACCAGCGTGTCGTCATCGGCCTCCACGGTCACGCGCACGACCGGCTCGGTGCCGGAAGGGCGCAGGAACGCACGACCACGACCGGACACCGCGGCCTGCGCCTGCGCCAGGGCGGCCTGCACGCTGGCGGCCTCGGTAGGTTTGGCGCCGTTGGCCAGCTTCACGTTGATGGTCTTCTGCGGCAGCATCGCCAGGCCATCCAACGCCTCGCGCAGCGTCAGCTTGCGGCGCTTCAAGGATTCCAGCACCTGCAACGCCGCGATGATCGCGTCGCCGGTCGTCGTGCGATCCAGGCACAGCAGATGGCCGGAGGCTTCACCGCCGAGCACCGCATTGCCTTCCACCAGCGCCTGGTGGACGTAACGGTCGCCGACCTTGGTGCGGACGAACGGAATCTCGAGCTTGCCGAGCGCGCGCTCCAGGCCATAGTTGGTCATCAGCGTGCCGACCACCGGACCGCGCAAGCGGCCGCTCGCCTGCCAGTCGCGCGCCAGCAGGTAGATCAGCTGGTCGCCATCGACGGGGGTGCCCTGCCCGTCCGCCATCAGCACGCGATCGCCATCGCCATCGAAGGCGATGCCCAGCTGCGCCCCGGTCTCGCGCACCTTCGCGGCCAGGCTGTCGATGTGCATCGAGCCCACGCCGTCGTTGATGTTGACGCCGTTCGGTTCCGCCCCGATGGTGACGACGTTCGCCCCCAGTTCGCGGAAGAGCAGCGGTGCGATGTGGTAGGTGGCGCCATGCGCGCAATCCAGCACCAGCTTGACGCCTTTCAGGTCGAAGCGGCGCGGCACGCTGGCCTTGCAGAATTCCATGTAGCGGCCGACCGCATCGCGCGTGCGGATCGCCTTGCCGAGCTTTTCGGATTCGGCGGTGAAGAACGGTGCGTCCAGCGCGGCTTCGATCGCCAGTTCGGTGGCGTCGTCCAGCTTCTCGCCCTCGGCGGAGAAGAACTTGATGCCGTTGTCGTAATGCGGATTGTGCGACGCACTGATGACGATGCCGGCGTCCGCGCCCAGCGTGCGGGTGAGGAAGGCGACCGCAGGCGTCGGCATCGGCCCCATCAACTGCACGTCGGCGCCCGCGGCGACCAGGCCCGCCTCCAGAGCGGCCTCGAACATGTAACCGGAGATGCGCGTGTCCTTGCCGATCACCACGACCGGTCGTGCATCACCCGCGTTTTCGCACAGCACGCGTCCGAGCGCATTGCCCAGGCGCAACACGAAGTCGGCGGAGATCGGGCTGGTACCGACCCGGCCGCGGATGCCATCGGTACCGAAATACTTGSGGCTCATGCGGTCACCAGTTCGCTGTCTTCGGGCTTGGGCTGTCGCATCATCAACGCCAGCAGGTCCGCCAGGCGGTCACGCATTTCGCGACGGTCGCAGATCTGGTCGATGGCGCCATGCGCCACCAGGAATTCCGACCGCTGGAAGCCTTCCGGCAGCGTCTCGCGCACGGTCTGCTCGATCACGCGGGGGCCGGCAAAGCCGATCAGCGCTTCAGGCTCGGCCAGGTTGATGTCGCCCAGCATCGCGAAGCTGGCCGACACGCCCCCCGTCGTGGGGTGCGTCATCACCGAGATGTAGGGCAGACCCGCCTCGCGCAACCTGCCCAGCGCGGCCGAGGTCTTGGCCATCTGCATCAGCGAGAACAGGCTTTCCTGCATGCGCGCGCCGCCGCTGGCGGAGAAGCACACGAACGGCGAGCCGATCTCCAGCGCCTTTTCCGCGCCCAGCGAGAAGCGTTCGCCGACCACCGAGCCCATCGAGCCGCCCATGTAGGCAAAGTCGAAGGAACTGGCGACCAGGTCGCGGCCCTTCAGTGTCCCCTGCAGGGTGATCAGCGCGTCGCGCTCGCCGGTGCTTTTCTGCGCGGCCTTGATGCGGTCGGCGTACTTCTTCTGGTCCTTGAACTTCAGCACGTCGGTCGGACCCAGTGCCGCACCGATCTCGCGGGTGCTGCCCGGGTCGAACAGTGCGGCCAGACGGGCACGGGCGCGGATGGGCATGTGGAAGCTGCACTTCGGGCAGACCTCCAGGTTTTCCTCCAGTTCCGGCCGGTACAGCAC
>NZ_JBGFFG010000487.1:0-2297 GCF_056175765.1 Pseudoxanthomonas sp. LjRoot204_2
GGCCAATGCCTCGTCGCGGGGCGGCAGGCGGAACTCGATGCGCTGGCAGCGGCTGCGGATGGTCGCYGGCAGGCGTGCGGGCTGTGCGCTGACCAGCCAGAGGTAGCGGTTCGGGGCGGGCTCTTCCAGCGTCTTCAGCAGCGCGTTGCAAGCCGACCGGTTGATGGCATCGGCCGGATCGATGAGCGCTACCTGCGCACCGCCGTACTGGGGCRTGAGCGCCAGCTTCTGCGACACCTCGCGGATCTGGTCGATGACGATCTCGGTGCGCAGCTTGCTGCCATCCTTGGTGGCGACGAACGAGACGATGTGCAGGTCGGGGTGCGTGCCTGCGTCGATCAGGCGGGTGCTGCGGTCGCCCGGCGCGGGCTCGCCGTCCGCTTCCCGCTGCTGGGCCAGGACGCGTCGCGCCAGGCGGTCCAGCACGGCACGCTTGCCCAGACCCGCCGGGCCGCACACCAGCAACCCATGGCCCAGGCGACCGGACGCCAACGCCGCGACGGCGTGGTCGTAGGCGCGCTGCTGCCAGGGCGAGAACGCGGCGCTCATGCCAGATCGCTGTCGGTCAGCGTGCGCAGGTAGGCACCGATGGCCGCCTCGACGGCAGCGCCGACGCCGGCGGGCGGCTGTGCGGCATCGATCACGCGGAAACGGTGCGGTTCGGCCACTGCGCGCGCCCGGAAGCCGGCGCGCACCCGTTCGAAGAAATCATCCTGCTCGCTTTCGATACGGTCCGGCCACAGGTCGCGGCCCGCCGTCCGCGCGCGACCTTCGCGCACGTCGAGGTCGAGCAGTAGGGTCAGGCCCGGCTTCAGGCCGACGGCACGACGTTCCAGCGCAGCGATCCACTCCGGATCCAGGCCTCGTCCAGCGCCCTGGTAGGCGTAGCTCGAATCGGTGAAGCGGTCGCTGATGACGAACGCGCCGCGCCGCAGCGCCGGACGCACGATCTGGCGCACGTGTTGCGCGCGCGAGGCGAACATCAGCAGCAGTTCGGTCTCAGCCGCAAGCGGCTCGTCCTGCGCTCCCAGCAGCAGCTCGCGGATCCGCTCGGCCAGTGGCGTTCCACCCGGTTCGCGCGTCAGCACCACGTCATGGCCGGCGGCCTGCAGTCGGTCGCGGATCGCGGCGATGGCGCTGGTCTTGCCTGCACCCTCGCCGCCTTCCAGCGTGATCAGCCGCGGCTGCGACAGCAGGGCCTCGCTCATGGCGCTTCCGCCTTGCGGAGGGTTTCGCGGCGCGTCACCAGGTAGCGCGCCACCGCCGCGTTGTGCTCGGCGAGCGTGGTCGAAAAGATGTGCCGTCCGCTGCCATCGCCGACCGCGACGAAGTACAGCGCGGTGCCCTCGGCAGGATTCACCGCCGCCTTCAATGCGTCGACACCCGGCATGGCGATGGGCGTCGGCGTCAGGCCGCGACGCATGTAGGTGTTGTACGGCGTATCCGTGGTCAGGTCGCGGCGGCGGATGTTGCCGTCGTAGCTGCTGCCGATGCCGTAGATGACGGTGGGATCGGTCTGCAGCGGCATGCCGATCTTCAAACGGCGCGCGAACACGCCGGCGATGGCCGGACGCTCTTCGGCGATGCCGGTTTCCTTCTCGATGATCGACGCCAGGATCAGCGCCTCGTCCGCCGACTGCAGCGGGATGTCCGGCGCACGGGCGTCCCATGCCGCGGCCAGCGCCTTCTCCATCGCGGCATAGGCGCGCTTGAGCACTTCGAGGTCGGATTCGCTGCGGGTGTAGACATAGGTCTCGGGCAGGAAGCGGCCTTCCGGATGCTGTCCGGCATGGCCGAGCGCCGCCATCAGTTCGGCATCGCTCATCTGCGCCGTCTTCTGCTGCAGCGGCGTGGCGTTGCGCAGCGCGGCGCGGAGCTGGCGGATGTTCCAGCCTTCGACGATGGTGACACGGTATTGCAGCGTGCGGCCTTCGCGCATGCGCTGCAGCAGTTCGCGCGGAGTCAGGGACGGATCCAGCGCGTACTCGCCCACCTTGAGCTGGCTGGCCGTATCGGTCCGGCGGGCCAGCAACCGCCACTGCAGGTCGGTGCCGTGGGAAACCCCTTTTTCGCGCAACTTGCGCAAGACGGTCGGGAAGGCATCGCCACGCGCCACCTCGACGGTGGTGTCGGCCGCCACGCCGCCGATCGGCGCGTCCGCGAAACCGCGATGGCCCTGCCACAGCCAGAACGCCGCCCCCGCCGCCAGGAGCAGCAGCAGGGCGAAGGCAATGACGATGAAGCGGCAACCGCGCTTGAGTGCTGACGCCACGCAATCCTCGGGGTATGAAGCAGGC
>NZ_JBGFFG010000488.1:0-2292 GCF_056175765.1 Pseudoxanthomonas sp. LjRoot204_2
GAACAATCCTGCTCGGTATCCAATCAGTGCGGTGTTGATTGAGGAGCAAAACATTGCCCGGGCGCTCAATCTAAGAATCGCTGTAACTGGAATGTTGAGCCGTGCCGAAGTAGAGCGGGCAATAAAGGCATCTAGATCCGCGCACCGGCTAAGCGCTTCGATGTTCGCGGCCCTTGCCGCCTCTGCGCAGTCTTTAGCCGTGTCAAGAAACTCAAAGAGGGGGAGCGTCTGGTTCGCCATATTTCCAATTCCTCATCAGATGGGACGCCAAATCCGGCCGAGTCAGCGCTCCAGCCGAACCCTCAAGCGGCGCGCCCGTTCCTTAAAGGCAGACTCGCCTCCCTCCAGAATGTCGCAAACCGCCTTCCGGATAGCAGCAGACTCAAGCCCGCCGGACTGATAGGAAATCTTGGGAAGCCCACTCGAGCCATCGTGGGTGGAGTCCGCGATAATAACTTGGTCTGCGTCCGTGTTGATTACGAGGTTCGCATTGTGAGTCACCATGATGACCTGCCGGTTGGACTTGGCAAGCACGAACAGCGAGACCAGTTCGTCAAAGACTGATTTTGGATCTAGGTTCTCTTCGGGTTGGTCGATGATGAGCGGACGATCGTCTGCTTCGTCCAGAGCCAGATATAGCAAGAGCAGGACGATTCCACGTGTGCCTGGAGAAAGCTTCCGAATATCAACGCCGTCATAAGTGATCTCGTAACGGACGCGCATGTGTTCCGTGCTGTAGAGCCATCTCGCAAGCCGCTTCAACCATGCCCGATATTCGTCTTGCTGTTCTTTGGGGAACGTTGCGTGAGAGAGAAGCACTTTTAAATGATTGCTGAGAAACGCCGACATCGCGGCCCGAATGTCAGCGGCTGTGCCCTTTTCCCATACCGTCAGGAACGCCGCTTTGGCCACCGCAGTAAACCCTCCTACGCCGTAGAAGGCTCCCGACTTGCGGCGATCTAAGAGATGTTCCTCGGCCTCCTTGGCCCATGCTTCTACGTCTGCGATGCGTCTGACTGAGAAGCCCAACTTTCCCAGGGTTCCAGATGAAGAGGCGAGCTTGGCCAGCAACGGAGCGTAAAGCTGCTCCAATGCAGCCTGCTCATCGATGATCGCTTGGAACGCGCGTTCGTAAGCCGCCTCGCGATCGGTCTGCAAGGCCCGTCGGCGTTCCGATGCTCCCTGCGCATCGATGAGCCGCTGTTCCAGGTTGGTTAGGGCGGTTTGTTCCTTGTTGATGCGATCGGACAACGCGGTGAAGTTCTTCTGCGTTACCTGATCCGCACTGAAGAAAGCGGCGAGGCGGGCCATCTCGGCGTCGATCACAGCCAAAGATACGGTAGCAAGGTTGGTATCGGCCTCGATGTAAGGCTTGTTTGGTTCTCGCGGAGGTGGGGCGACGCCCTTGATCTTGGCAATTTCCGTGTCCGCCCAGGAAACGTAGCTCTGCAAATCTTGGTCGACGCTTCCCTTGTGGACCAACAAGAACGCTTGCCATTGGTTCTCGTCCAAACCGCTGGCCACGTGACGGGCACGCAACTGACGCAATAATTCAGGCGCGCCCGATGTTCGGGTGGCTTCCACCTCGCTCTGTAGCGATAGGAATGTCCGGCGCTGATTGCTGAAGTTTTGGACCTTCGTTCGGAGCGCTTGGGCTACGGCACCCAGCGCAGTATGGCGATCCACTTGCTCTTGTGTTCCCTTTAGCGTCAGCTTGCTTCTATCGACAAGATAGCCCTCGATGACCTGACGCTTCTGTTGAACACTGGTGCTGAGGGTTGGGAGCAGTGCCTCCTTTTCCAGTTCGACGCTGATCGTGTCAGAAAGCTGGGCGATTGCCAGTTCCTCACGCTGACGGGCTTGCTTGAGGTGGATGGTCCATTGATCCCGCAACTCTTCGAAGTCGCTGGCGAAATCCGTTTGGCTCGGCTCATGGGACTGAAAAACTACCCGCTCGATCTCACGGACCAACCCGTCCGATGCACCCGCGGAGGAACAAAGTTCTTCGACGAACTGCTGCGACAGGTAGCGTGCCTTTGAAAACGTCACTCCGTTCGCGCCATCTTGATACGTCAGGGGGCGGGTTTCTATCGCGCCGCCGCCCCAGCTCAAAGTGGTCCTGGCATCTCCGAGCAGACCCCGAGCTCGCACTAGGAAAGAGGCACTGGAGTTCTCGTCTGCATCCCAGCCGGCGATCGGAATAGCGTCACAACCGGCAGCAATGATATCGGCCAAGGCGGTCTTACCGGAGCCGCGGGCACCAACGATAGCGACCAAGCCACTGTTTAAGGG
>NZ_JBGFFG010000489.1:0-2283 GCF_056175765.1 Pseudoxanthomonas sp. LjRoot204_2
GCCTGCACATTGTCGGCACCGAACGCCACGAATCGCGCCGCATCGACAACCAGYTGCGCGGCCGTTCGGGCCGCCAGGGCGATCCGGGTTCGTCCCGCTTCTACCTGTCGCTGGAAGACAACCTGATGCGCATCTTCGCCTCGGACTGGGTCCAGAAGGCGATGAAGCTGATCGGCATGAAGGAAGACGACGTCATCGAGGACAAGCTGGTCAGCCGGCAGATCGAGAAGGCGCAGCGCAAGGTGGAGGCGCACAACTTCGACATCCGCAAGAACCTGCTGGACTTCGACGACGTCAACAATGACCAGCGCAAGGTCATCTACGCCCAGCGCGACGAACTGCTCGATGCGGAGTCGGTGAAGGACAACATCGACGGCATCCGCGGCGACGTGGTCGCCGAGACGGTGGGGCGCTTCGTGCCGCAGAACTCGGTGGACGAGCAGTGGGACCTGCAGGGCCTGGAGCGCGAGCTCGGCGAGGAAATGGGCATCGACCTGCCCGTGTCCCGCTGGCGCGAAGAGGCCGAGGAACTCGATGCGGAGATGATCGAGCGCCGCGTGCAGGACGCCATGGACCAGCATTTCGCCGACAAGGAAGCGGCGATCGGCGACGAGACCATGCGTGCGCTGGAGAAGCACATCATGCTGACGGTGCTCGACAAGAACTGGAAGGAACACCTTGCGCGGATGGACTACCTGCGCCAGGGCATCCACCTGCGCGGGTACGCGCAGAAGCAGCCGAAGCAGGAATACAAGAAGGAAGCCTTCGAACTTTTCTCCAGCATGCTGGAGCGGGTGAAGAGCGAAGTCGTCACCCTGCTGTCGCGCGTGCGCATCCGCAGCGAGGAAGAGGTCGCCGCGCTGGAAGCCCAGGAACGCGCGATGGCCGAAGCGCAGGCCCGGCAGATGCAGTTCCAGCACCAGGACGCGGGCGGGTACAGCGCCGACGAGGAAGCTGAGCAAGCACAGCGCCAGGCGGAACAGGGCGGTTACATGCAGTCGGGCCCGATGCCGGCGCAGCGCGACACCCCCAAGGTGGGCCGCAACGAYCCSTGCCCCTGCGGCAGCGGCAAGAAGTACAAGCACTGCCACGGCCAACTGGACTGAGGCATCGCCTATCGCCTGTCGGAAAAGCCGCGCACTGCGCGGCTTTTCTTTTTGCGGGTCCGGGCATCTGCGCGCCTATTTGCGTCTACCTGCCGGTTCCCGGCAAGCTTCCTCCATGCCCACCCCGTTGCGCTCCATCCATGTCATGGCCGCCGTCATCACCGACGCGCGCGGCCGCATCCTGCTCGCCCGCCGGACCGAGGGGCGCGATCTGGCGGGACGCTGGGAATTCCCCGGCGGCAAGCAGGAGCCCGGCGAGAGCCCGGAGGAGGCGCTGGTGCGCGAATTGCGCGAGGAACTCGGCATCGAGGCACGCGTGGGCGAGCCCATCATCAGCGTGCCGCAGCAGTACCCCGACAAGCGCCTGTGCCTGGACGTGCGGCACCTGACCGGCTGGACCGGCACCCCGCGCGGGCACGAGGGGCAGGCCCTGGCCTGGGTCGCGCCCGACAAGCTGGCGCGCTACGACATGCCGCCCGCCGACCGCCCGGTGGTCGCGGCCCTGCTGCAGCCAGACCGTTATCTCGTGACGCCGGAACCCGCCGATCCGGCACGCTGGCTGGCCGCGCTGGAGCAAGCCCTGTCGAACGGTATCCGTCGCGTGCAGGTGCGCGCGCGCAGCCTGTCGGGCGAGGCGTGGAAGACGCTGGCGCGAGATGCCGTCGTGCGCTGCCGTGATGCCGGAGCGGCGGTGCTGCTCAATGGCGACATAGAGCTGGCGCAGGAACTGCAGGCCGGCGTGCACCTGCGTGCCTCGCAACTCGACGCCCTCGCGGCGCGGCCCTTGCCGGACGGTCTGCCGGTGGCGGCGTCGTGCCATACGCCGGACGAACTGCAGAAGGCGCAGGCACTGGGGTGCGATTTCGCCGTCGTGGGCAGCGTGCATCCGACTCCCAGCCATCCCGGCGGCCAGGCGATCGGGTGGCAGGGGTTCGTCCACCGGCGCGAACGCGTGTCGTTGCCGATCTATGCCATCGGCGGCATGGGAACCGCCGACATCACCGAAGCCCGGCGGCATGGCGCACAAGGCATCGCGGCCATCCGCGGACTGTGGCCCACGACATAGCGCATCGCGGGCATGGCCCGCTCCTAAAAAGCTGTGCGGCGCGAGACTACGGGGTGGCGTTGGCCAGGGCGAGGTAGCGCCGATGCAGGGCGTCGGCGGCATGTTGCAGGT
>NZ_JBGFFG010000490.1:0-2273 GCF_056175765.1 Pseudoxanthomonas sp. LjRoot204_2
GGTCCACCGCGAACACGGCACCCTGCCCCAGCCGGCTCCGCAACGACAACGGCGCCTCCAGCAGCGCGGCGATGCGGTCGGCGATCGACAGACCCAGTCCGAGTCCCTGCCCGGGGACATCCTCGCCGCGACGGAATTCCTCGAAGATCCGCCGCTGCTCCGCTTCGGCGATGCCGGGGCCGGTGTCCCATACTTCGACGCGCAGCCGGTCGCCATGGCGACGCACGCCCAGCAGCACGCCGCCACGCACCGTGTAGCGCACGGCATTGGCCAGGAAGTTCTGCAGGATGCGCCGCAGCAGCTGCGGATCGGTGTGCACCCACGCACGCGTGGGCACGATGTCGAACGACAGCCCGCGTTCGTTCGCCAGCACGCGGAACTCGGACGCCAGCGGTTCCAGCACCTCCATCAGCGGGAAGTCGCGCGGCTCCGGCAGCAGGCCGCCCGCTTCGAGGCGCGACATGTCCAGCAGGCCGGTCAGCAGGTCCGTGGTGGAATCCAGCGCGCCGCGTACCTGCAGCGCCGTGTCGCGCTGGCGCGCCTCCGGCAGCTGCTGCGACAGCGCGTCGGTGAACAACTGCGCCGCGTGCAGCGGTTGCAACAGATCGTGGCCGATCGCGGTCAGGAAGCGGCTCTTCGCATCGTTCGCATGCTCGGCCTCGCGCTTGGCGCTCTCGAGCAGTGCGGTGCGTTCGGCGACGCGCTGCTCCAGCGTTTCGTTCGCCTGCTTGAGCTGGCGTTCGGCCTGGCGCGACGCGGTCACGTCGGTGTAGGTGGCGACGAATCCGCCGCCCGGCATCGGATTGCCGCGGATCTCGACGATGCTGCCATCGGGGAACACGCGCTCGGTGAGGTGCGCCGTGCCGGCGCGCATGAAGGCCAACCTGCGCTCCAGCGCGCGTTCGTCCTGGCCGCGCTGCGGCATGCGCGCCAGCGCCCAGCGCGTCAGCTCGGCGATCGGTCGGCCGACCTGCAGCATCTCCGCCGGAAATCCGAACATCTCCCGGTAGCGCCGGTTCCAAGCCACCAGCCGCTGCTCGCGGTCGATCACGCTGATGCCCTGGCTCATGTTCTGCAGCGCCGCTTCCAGCACCTGCTGGTTGAAGCGCAGGTCCTGCGAGACCTCGCCGACGATCGCCGCCACGGTATCGAGGTCGCCGCTCTCGCGGCGCGCGGCATCCAGCAGCAGGCGGGCCGACGCGGAACCGAGCACCGCGGACAACTCGCGCTCCAGGCGCGCTTCGATCACGCCGGGCACGGGGCCGGTGCGCGGTGCGTCGGCCAGCAATTCCTCGACCCGTTCGCGCGGCAGGAACCGGCGACCCGCATCGCGCAAGGTCTTGCTGTCGAAACCTCGACTGTCGGCGCGGCGCGGCGCGTTGCCGCGCCAGCCCATCACCAGCAACGTCACCGCCGTGCCGCAGAACAGGCTGACGCCGACCGCGCGCCCCAGGCGGCTCCACCCGGTCAGGCCGAAGAAGCCATCGGGCGACAGCCCCGCGATGCCGAAGGGTCCTTCCTGCAACCACGCCGGCGACAGTCCGCGCGCATCCATCGTCACCGGCAACAGCAACAGCCAGGCCCAGACCAAGAAACCGACCACGATGCCGGCGATCACCGCGCGCGGTGGCGTCTGCGGGCGCCAGATCGCGAAACCCAGGGCGGGGGCGAGCGTGGCCAGCGCGGAGAACGACACCGCGCCCACGTCGGCCAGCGCATCGTTGCCGGCGACCAACCGACTGTAGGCCCACGCCAACAGCATCACCGCGACGATGCCGATGCGCCGCTGCGCCAGCACCGCACCGCGCAGGTCGCCGCCGGTGCCGCGCAACCAGCCACCGCGCAGCAGGCCCGGCGCCAGCCAGTGATTGCCGATCATCAGGCTCAGCGTCAGCGTGCTGACCACCACCATGCCGGTGGCCGCGCTCAGACCGCCGAGGAAAGCCAGCAGCGCGAGGCCCTGGTGCCCCTGCGACAGCGGCAGCGCCAGTACGTAGAGATCGGAAGGCACGGCATCGCCGAACATCGCGCCACCGGCGCGYGCCAGCGGCAACAGCGGCGCCGCCATTAGCACCATGTACAGCGGGAACAGCCAGCGCGCCGTGCGCACATGCCGCTCATCGCGGCATTCGACCACGCCCACGTGCACCTGGTGCGGCAGGGTGAACATCGCCAGCACGCCGAGCGCGACCAATGGCAGGAAGCCGTAGGTGGTCGACGGCGGGGCCTGCACGGGTGGCACGTCAGGCAATTCCGGCAGGCCCCACCAGACG
>NZ_JBGFFG010000491.1:0-2269 GCF_056175765.1 Pseudoxanthomonas sp. LjRoot204_2
TCCCCGCGCACCGGAGCCCATCCATGATTTTCGAAACGCTCGACACCTCCGGCCACGAACAGGTCATCTTCTGCCACAACCCGGATGCCGGGCTGAAGGCCATCATCGCCATCCACAGCACCGTGCTCGGCCCGGCGCTGGGCGGCGTGCGGCTGCGCCCGTACGCCGACAGCGCGCTGGCGCTCAACGACGCGCTGCGCTTGAGCCGCACCATGACCTACAAGAACGCGCTGGCCGGCCTGAACGTCGGCGGCGGCAAGGCGGTGATCATCGGCGACAGCAACGTGGACAAGACCGAGGTGCTGTTCCGCAGTTTCGGCCGCTATGTCGATTCGCTGGGCGGCCGCTACATCACCGCCGAGGACGTCGGCACCGACGTCAACGACATGGAAAACGTCTACCGCGAGACCGAATACGTGGTCGGCGTGCACCAGGTGCACGGCGGTTCCGGCGACCCGGCCCCGTTCACCGCCTACGGCGCGCTGCAGGGCCTGATGGCAACGCTGAACCGCAAGTTCGGCAACGAAGAGATCGGCAAGTACAGCTTCGCCGTGCAGGGCCTGGGCCACATCGGCATGGAGTACGTCAAGCTGCTGAAGGAACGCGGCGCCAAGCTGTTCGTCACCGACCTCAATCCGGCGCTGGTCGAGCATGCGGTCGAGGAATACGGCGCCGAGGCCGTCAAGCCCGACGAGATCTACGACCTGCCGGTCGACGTGTTCAGCCCCTGCGCGCTGGAATACGCGATCAACGAACAGACCCTGCCCCGCCTGAAGGCGAAGGTGATCTGCGGCACCGCCAACAACCAGATGTCGCACGTCACCGGCGTGGAAGCGGCCAAGCGCGGCATCCTGTATGCGCCGGACTACGCGGTGAACGCCGGCGGCGTAATGAACGTCTCGCTGGAGATCGATGGCTACAATCGCGAGCGCGCCATGCGCATGATGCGGACCATCTACCACACCGTCGGCAAGATCTTCGACCTGGCGGAGAAGGAGAACATCGCGCCGCAGTACGCCGCCGACCGCATCGCCGAAGCCCGCATGACGGCGATCGGCAAGCTGAAGCTGCCCCTGGGCCGCACCGCGCCGCGCTTCATGGGGCATCTGCGCGGCGAGCATTGACGTAGGACGTTCCAACGACAACATGGATTGGCCGCAATAGGAGGGAGGACCGAATGCGACCGGATACCGTCAGCGGGTTTCCGCTGGGCGAAGAATTGGATGCGCTGCGCGAGGCCGTGCAGCGGTTCGCGCAGACCGAGATCGCGCCGCGTGCGGCGCAGATCGACCACGACAATGCGTTCCCGCAGGATCTGTGGCCCAAGCTGGGCGAACTGGGCCTGCTGGGCATCACCGTCGATCCCGAGTTCGGCGGCAGCGGCATGGGCTACCTGGCTCACCTGGTGGCGATGGAGGAGATCTCGCGGGCGTCGGGCTCGGTCGGCCTGAGCTACGGCGCACATTCCAACCTGTGCGTGTCCAACCTCTACCTCAACGGCAATGCCGCGCAGCGCGCGAAGTACCTGCCGAAGCTGTGCAGCGGCGAGTGGAAAGGCGCGCTCGCGATGAGCGAACCGGGCGCCGGCTCCGACGTGGTCGGCTCGATGAGCTGCCGCGCCGAGCTCAAGGACCGCGTGTGGGTCGCCAACGGCAACAAGATGTGGATCACCAACGGTCCCGAAGCCGACGTGCTGCTGGTCTACATGCGCACCGCAGGCAAGGACGCGGGCAGCAAGTGCATGACCGMCTTCATCGTCGAGCGTGGCATGAAGGGCTTCTCCACCGCGCAGAAGCTCGACAAGCTGGGAATGCGTGGCAGCAACACCTGCGAACTGGTGTTCGAGAACTGCGAGATCCCCGCCGAGAACGTGCTGGGCGAGGTCAACCAGGGCGTGCGCGTGCTGATGAGCGGCCTGAACACCGAGCGGCTGGTGCTGAGCGGCGGACCCATCGGCCTGATGCAGGCGGCGCTCGACATCACCCTGCCCTACGTGCGCGAGCGCAAGCAGTTCGACGCCGCCATCGGCACGTTCGGGCTGATGCAGGGCAAGCTCGCCGACATGTACACCGCGCTGCAGTCCAGCCGCGCCTTCGCCTACCAGGTGGCGCGCGGTTTCGACGAAGGACAGGGTTCTCGCGCGGCGGCGGCAGGCTGCCTGCTGCATGCGTCTGAAGCCGCGGTGCAGGTGACGCTGGAAGCGATCCAGTCGCTGGGCGGTAACGGCTACATCAACGAGTATCCGGCCGGCCGCCTGCTGCGCGACGCC
>NZ_JBGFFG010000492.1:0-2267 GCF_056175765.1 Pseudoxanthomonas sp. LjRoot204_2
GCGCTGGCCGGCGCGGGGTTGGGCGCCTGGGTGGCGGTGAAGCGGCATCGCCGCACGCGCTGGCGGCTGGATGACCGGGGATTCGCCGTGCGCCGCGGCAACTGGTGGCAGAGCGAAACGCACGTGCCGATTTCGCGCGTGCAGCATCTCGACCTGAAACGCGGACCGCTGGAACGCAACGCCCGCCTGTCCACGCTCGTGGTTCACACGGCCGGCACGCGCATGGCCGCCGTCACGGTCTCCGGACTGGATGCGGACGACGCGGAACGCCTGCGCGAGCGCCTGGCCACCCAGGTCGACCACGACGACGCCCTGTGATGGACGACGCCATCCCGGGCGCCGCGCCGGACGAACGCCGACTGCATCCGTGGTCGTGGCTCTTCGTGCTGCTGCAGCAGCTCAAGCAGTTCATCTTCCCGCTGGTCGCGCTGCTGGTGTTCGGTGCGCGCAAGAGCAGTGGCGACGGCGAGCTTTGGGCCTCGTTCGCACCCGTCATCGGCATCACGGTGCTGGTCGTGCTGGCGATCCTGCAGTACTTCACCTACCGCTACACCATCGGACGCGACGGCCTGACGGTGCGGGAAGGCCTGCTGCATCGCTCGCGCCGCGAAATTCCGTTCTCGCGCATCCACAACGTGGTCGTACACCAGTCCCTGCTGCACCGCCTGTTCGGTGTCGYCGAAGTCCGGCTGGAGTCGGCGGGCGGGCAGAAGCCGGAGGCGCAGATGCGCGTGCTCGGCCTTCGCGACGCGCTGGCGCTGGAGGACCTGGTGCGACACCAGGCGCATGGGACCGCGCCCGCGTCGTCCGAACCGGAAGCGGCAGCGCCCCGCGAAGGCACCACGCTGCTTTCCCTGTCGACGCTGGACGTCATCCGTCTGGGACTTATCTCCAATCGCGGCATGATCGTCGTGGCCGCCGGATTCGGTGCCGCGTGGCAGATCCTGCCGGAGCGGATGATCGAGCAGTTTTTCCGGCAAGGCGCGCGGCAGGCCTACGGTTATGCCGAGGAGCTGCACCTGGGCTGGCTGACGGGCGCGGCCGGCGGCGTCGCCCTGATCGGCATCGCACTGGCGCTGGTACGCCTGCTCTCGGTCGCGCTGGCGCTGTCGCAGTTCCACGGATTCCGGCTGACCGAGGAGCCGCGCAGGCTGATGGTGGAGCGTGGCCTGTTCGCTCGCCTGCGCACAAGCGTGGCGCGACGGCGGATACAGGCGTGGACCCTGCACGAAGGCGTCCTGCATCGCCTGTTCCGTCGACGCTCGCTACGCATCGATACGGCCGTCGCGGACAAGTCGGGGCAGGACACACGCGCCCTGAAGGACATCGCGCCGGTTGCGACCCCCGACGCATGCGACGCACTGATCGGCCACCTGCTGCCCCGCGCGCCATGGCCACGCGACGACTGGCAGCCGGTGGATGCCTCTGCGCGCTGGCGCCTGTGGTTGCCCTCGCTGGCGGTCCTGTTGCCGGCGACCGGTGTCGCCGCCTGGCATCTCGGCGGGTGGGCGTGGCTGGGGCTGGCATGGATCCTCTTCGCCGGGCATGCCGCACGCAGGCAGGCACAGCGCATGGGCTGGTCGCTGGACGACCAGTTGGTGGCCGTGCGCAGTGGCTGGTGGTCGCGCTACTGGCGCTTCGCCGAAATCGACAAACTGCAGGCGCTGCGCTTGTCGCGCTCGCCGCTGGACCATGCCTGCGGCACGGCGACGCTCTGGCTGGACACGGCAGGCGCGAACGGGATCGCCGCACCGCTGGCGTTGCGCTTCGTGCCTGTGCGTGACGCCGAGAGCGTTTACCGGCAGCTACGCGACACGCTGGCCGCGCATCGCATGCGCTGGTGATGGAGCTATCTCGGGCGCTGCGACATGCGCCCTGATGGCGAGCCCCAGGGTGCTTGCGATGCCGCTGCGCGGTGGCAGCCGGCAGCTTCGCTCACGCCGGCCCCCAGTAGCCTATCCGACGCCGGATCTTCAGCTTGCGCCACAGGTTCATCGGCTTCGGGCGCGGATTCCGTGCGCCGGCAGCGATGAAGGCATCGATGGCGTCCAGCACCCGTTCGCTGGAGCGCCCGTCGCGATACGGGTGGATGCTGTCCGCATAGTCGACGATGGCCTGCATCAGTTCCGGCGGCCGGGCCAGCGCGCAACGGATCGCGGGCTCGAACTGCGCCGCGTCATCGATATCGATCAGCTGCGGCCCSGGGCGKCGGTTCTTGAAGGTCACCACCGGCTTGTGGGTCAACAGGAACTCGTTCAGCGCCGACG
>NZ_JBGFFG010000493.1:0-2262 GCF_056175765.1 Pseudoxanthomonas sp. LjRoot204_2
GGTATAGGTGTGGTGGCGGAAGTTGTGGGTGTGCCGCCAGTTGTCGGCCGTACCGACGATGTCCCAATCGTAGGTCTTGCCGTCGAGCTGCGGGTCGCCGAGCCAGTCGTACTGGCCATGGATGACGTTGTGGCCCAGCTCCATGTTTTCCAGGATCTTGCCCAGGCCCAGCGACAGCGCGCCCACTGCCCACAGCACCCAGAACAGCCAGCCCACCGCGCTGTCGGCCAGCCACAGACCACCCGCCACCGCCGCTGCGAACAACAGCACGCGGCCGCCCAGGTTGGCGAAACGCACCGCCTTGACGACGTTGCGGATGTAGCGCGCATCGCGTGCGCCGAGCGTGGCGACGGTCTGCGCACGCAGGGCGTCGAGCTCCTCGCCGAACCGATCCAGTTCGTCGGCGCTGAGCTTGCGGTTGCGGGGAAAGGAGGACGTGGCCATCAGAGATCCAGCTCGAGGTCGGTGGCGGCGCTGTGGATGCACAGCTTCAATGCCTGGGTGGGTTCATGGATCAGCGCGCCGCTGGGCAGGTGGCGCGTGCTGCCGGCGGACTTGCCGCAGGCGCAGGTGTTGCAGATGCCCATGCGGCAGCCCGACGGCGGCTTCAGGCCCTGTTGCTCCAGGGCGACCAGCAGGGATTCGCCGCGCGGCACGCGCAGTGTGCGACCGCTGCGTTGCAGGCGGATGTCGACCTCGCCTTCGTCCACCACCGTCACCGGCGCCGCCGTGAAGGCTTCGGCCTGGAAGCTGGCCACGCGGGAGGCCAGCAGGTGGCGAGCGGCGTCGACGAACCCGCCGGGGCCGCAGGCCATGACCTGCTGCGTGGACAGGTCGCCGGCCTGCGCGGTGAGCAGCGCGTCGTCGATGCGGCCTTCCGCTTCGTCGCCGGCCGCTGCGGCATCCCGCGTCAGCAGCAGGCGGAAGCGGAACGCCGGATGCGCCGACGCCAGTGCACGCAGCTCGTCGAGGAAGCAGGCTTCCTCACGTCGGCGCACCCAGTACAGCAGGGTCAGGTCGACCGGCATGCCCTGCCCGGCCAGCTCGCGCACAAGCGCCATCAGCGGCGTGATACCACTGCCCGCCGCCAGCAACAGGAACGACCCGCGGGGCGAGGCTGGCAGCATCATCTCGCCGAAGGCCGGTCCCAGATCGACGATGTCGCCGATGCGGGCGTCGCGGCTCAGGTACTGGCTGACACGGCCGCCTTCGATGGCCTTCACGGTGATCGGCAACAGGCCGTCCGCGCGCGGCGGTGAGGTCAGGCTGTAGCTGCGGGTCACGCGGATGCCGTCGATTTCGATACCCAGGTTCACGTGTTGCCCGGCGCGGTGGCCGGCCCAGTGACGGTTGGGCTTGAACAGCAGCGTCACGGCATCGGCCGATGCGACCTCGCGCGTCACCAGCCGGGCCAGCGGGCGCTCCCAGGTCCAGGTGCGGTGGAAGCGGCTGGCCCAGAAATCGAAGATATCCGGCTTCACCAACGGGCGGAGCAGGCGTTTCAGGGGACCGGGCCGGCGGGGGGTCGGACGGATCTGAGCATTCATGGCCTCACTATACCGCTGTGAAGACGCATGTGTATACACTTGTATATTAATTTACGGGGCTATGATGCCCCTACCCTTCCGTATGCCCGGCGCCATCGCGTGATCCCGAACCCGCAACCGCAGCTCCAGGACGACCACGGCCCCGGCCGCAAGGCGTCCATCTCGCGCGAGGACCTGATGGCGGCCGCCCTGAAACTGGTCGGCCCGCACCGCAGCGTCTCCACCCTGAGCCTGCGCGAGGTGGCCCGCGAGGCCGGCATCGCGCCCAACAGTTTCTACCGCCAGTTCCGCGACATGGACGAACTGGCGGTGGCGCTGATCGACCTGGCCGGCCGTTCGCTGCGCAAGATCATCGGCGAGGCGCGCCACCGGGCCACCAGCAGCGACCGCAGCGTGGTGCGCGGCTCGGTGGAGGCGTTCATGGAGCAGCTGCGCGCTGACGACAAGCTGCTCCATGTGCTGCTGCGGGAGGGCAACGTCGGTTCCGATGCGTTCAAGCATGCGGTGGAGCGCGAACTGCAGTTCTTCGAGGAAGAACTGTGCTTGGACCTGGTGCGGCTCGCCGCGCGCGACAACGCCCCGCTGCACGAACCCGCGCTGGTCTCCAAGGCGATCACCCGCCTGGTGTTCGCGATGGGCGCCACCGCGATGGACCTGCCCCCCGAGAAGGATCCRGAGCTGATCGAGCAGCTCTCGGAAATGGTCCGCCTGATCA
>NZ_JBGFFG010000494.1:0-2260 GCF_056175765.1 Pseudoxanthomonas sp. LjRoot204_2
CGCTGCTGCTGCAGCCGGCCCTGTTGCTGGCCGACGAACCCACCGGCAACCTGGATTCGAAGAGCGCCGCCGATGTGCTGGCGCTGATCGACGAGGTGCATGCCGGCGGCCAGACCGTGGTGCTGGTGACGCATGACAACGACATCGCCGGGCGCGCACCGCGCCAGGTGAAGCTGCGCGATGGCAAGGTGGAATCCGATGCGCTCCAGTAAGACGTGGCTGACCGCCATGGTCCTCGCCGCGGCCGCACCCGCGCAGGCGGTCGTGCTGACCGGCGAAGTGCGCGCCATCGACGCGCAGCAGATTCTCACCCCGCAGTCCAACAGCGCGCCGGTGGTGATCCGCTACTACGTGCCGGAAGGCGAACGGGTCAAGAAGGGCGACGTTGTGCTGCGCATCGACCCGGGACAGTCCGCCAGCCGCATTCCCGATCTGGAAGCGCAGATCGAGCAAGGCCGCGCCAAGGACGCCAAGGATGTTGCCGAGCTGCAGGTCAAGGCCGTGCAGGCCGAGATGGCGCTGGTGGAGGCCGAGGCCGAACTGGCCAGCGCGAAACTCGACGCCACTATTCCGCCCGACCTGATCTCCGGCCTGGACTACGACCGCCATCAGGGCGAACTGGACCGCACCACCCGCGAAGTCGCACTGAAGCGAAAGGACCTGGAGGCCGCCAACACCGCCGTGCAGCGGCGCATCCAGGACGGGCGCCTGCAAATCGAGAAGCTGGTGCTGCAGCGCGACTACCACGCCGCACTGGTGCGCACCTCGGAAGTCGTCGCCGACCGCGACGGCGTCGTGGTGCACGGGTTCAACAACAACTGGATCGGCGGACGAATCGATGAAGGCTCGTCGACCATGCCCGGCAGCAAGGCCGGCGAAGTGGTCAGAAGCGGCCGCATGAACGTGCGCGCGTGGGCGCTGGAACCCGATCGCCGCGGGCTGGCGGTCGACCAGCCGGTGGAGCTGGCGTTCGATGCCATGCCCGGGCGCAAGGTCGCCGGCCGCATCGCTTTCATCTCCGGCGCGCCCGACCGGCGCCCGGAATGGGGCGAGGGCCGCTACTTCACCATCGACATCACGCTGGACGCACACACGCTGTCGCTGATGCCGGGCATGAGCGTGCGTGTGATCGCGAAGCCGGCCGCAGCGCCGGCGACCAAGGGGAAGGCGCCATGACACTCCGTGTTTCCGTCCTTGCCCTTGCCCTGCTGGCCGGCGCCCCCGTTGTGCACGCCGCCTCCCTGCGTGTCGACGGCGAGGTCTATGCGCAGCGCAGCGTGCAACTGGTGCCACCGGCCGTGGATCGCCTGTGGCAGTTTAACCTGACCCAGCTGGCCCCCGATGGCAGCACGGTGAAGAAAGGCGACATCGTGGTCGCTTTCGACACCAACGAACTGGTGCGCCAGCTCAGCGAGAAGCAGAGCCTTCTGCAGGAAAAGAAGCGCGAGCTGGAGAACCTGACGCTGGACGTGGCCGAGCGCGAACGCAGCCAGCATCTGCTGACGGCGCAGGCCGAGGCCGAACGCGACAAGGCCGCGCGCAAGACGTTGCAGCCACGCGAGCTGATCGCCGCACTGGAATACGACAAGTTGGTCGAGGACCGCCGCCGCACCGAACGCCTGGCCGTGCTGGCACAGCAGGCCGAGCGCGCGGCCACCGAACAGCGGCGACAGGAACTGCGCCTGGTGACCTCGGAACTGCAGCAGGCGCAAGCCGACGTGACGCGCCTGCAGACTTCCATCGGCGCGCTGACGCTGCCCGCCCCGCGCGACGGCGTGATCATGCACAAGAGCAACTGGAACGGCGAGAAGTTCGACGTGGGTTCGCAGGTATGGCGTGGCCAGACCGTGGCCGAGATCCCCGACCCCGCCACGCTCGCGGTGCGGGCCCAGCTGCCCGAGCGCGACCTGCAGCGGGTCAAGGTCGGCGTGCGCGCGCGCATCGTGGTGGAAGGCGGTGGCGGCAGCGCCTACCACGGCAAGGTAGCGGGTATCGGCCGCGCCGTCCGCAGCAAGTCGCAGGTGCAGCCGGTACCCGTGCTCGACCTGGAGATCCGGCTCGACGACACCAAGGCGAAATTGCGCCCCGGCCAGGCGGTGCGCGTGGAGCTGACCGTGCCCGACATCGCCGGAGGTGGGAAATGAGCCGCGGGATGCAGCGTGCGACGCTGCTGGCCATCGTCACCCTGCTCTCGGCCTGCGGCAGCGACGACATGCCGATCGCCACCGAGACCGTCGCGAAAGGTCCGGTGACCCTGCAC
>NZ_JBGFFG010000495.1:0-2247 GCF_056175765.1 Pseudoxanthomonas sp. LjRoot204_2
GCGCATACACCTCCCAGGGCAACACCATCGCCTGCAACGGCCGCAGGATGACGAACTGCAGCAGGCACAGCACGCTGGCCACACTGCTGGCGTACGCCGTCAGCCGCACCGCGCCGACGCGCGCCACCAGTTCGCCGCTGCCGACCAGGTACATCGCATAGGCGAGCGCGCTGCCGAACACCAGCACGCCCCCGAGCAGGATGTTGGAACCGCCGGCCTGCAGGTCGTGCCCGAACGCCAGTGCGACGCCCGCATAGCTGACGAGCAGCGCCAGGACCTGTCGTCGCGAAATGCGCTTGCCGAACGCCAGCCAGCCAGCGAGCGCCACCAGCGTCGGCGTGAGGTAGAGAATCAGGCGTTCCAGCGTGGCCGTGACGTAGGCTAGGCCCGCGAAGTCGAGGAAGCTGGCCAGGTAATAGCCGAGGAAACCGAGCAGCGCGATCTTCATGCGGTCGGCACGCGACAGCGGTGCACTGCGGCGCGCGGCCCAGGCCCCCATCAGCAGGAAGAACGGAAACGCCACCAGCATGCGCAACGCGAGCAGGGTCACCGCATCCGCGCCATAGCGGTAACCGAGCTTGACGATGATGGCCTTGCCCGAGAACGCGATGGCGCCAAGCGCCGCGAGCACCAGGCCCGAGCGGCTGACCGCATGCAGACCCGGCCGCGCACGCGGCGCCTCCAGCGCTTCGGTCGGCGCCACGTCGAGCGGCTGCGCGAGTTCGTCATCCGCCTTGGGCTGCGTCATGGCAAGCGCCTCACGCCACCGTGCGCTCCAGCAGGCGGCGGACAAGACCCTGTGTCCGTACCGCGCGCTCCGGCAGGTAGGCGAAGGTGTCTTCGTCCATGTARTTGAGCTGCGCCAGCTCGAGCTGCACGGTCTGGATACCGTTGGCGACATCCGCGTAGTGGCGGGTGATGTAACCGCCCCGGAAGCGCCCGTTGACGACGAAACTGTAGTCCGACTGCGCAGCCAGTTCCGCTTCCAGTGCCTGCTGCAGGGTCGACGAACAACTCGTTCCACCCGCAGTACCCAGATTGAAATCCGGCAGGTGCCCATCGAACAGGAACGGCACCACGCTGCGGATCGAATGGCCTTCCCACAACACCACGCGTCCATGCGCCTCCCGGATGCGGAAGAGCTCCTGCCGCAGCGCGTGGTGATAAGGACGCCAGTAGGCATCCACCCGCGAAGCGATCTCCGCGGGCGTGGGCGCCTGGTCGGGCAGGTACACCGGGTCGCCACTGAAACGTACGCTGGGGCACAAACCGGTGGTGTTCTGACCGGGATACAGGGAGACGTCGTCTTCCGGCCGGTTGAGGTCGACGACATAGCGCGAGTAAGCCGGCACGATGATCGACGCGCCGAGCGACCGGGCGAAGTCGTACAGCTCGGCGACATGCCAGTCCGTATCCGGCACGCGCCGTGCTTCCGGCGTCATGCGCCCGGCGAGGTCGTCGGGTATGCGCGTGCCGTTGTGCGGCAGGCTGATGAACAGCGGCGCGGTGCCACGATGCAGGGTGAAAGTATCCATGCCGCCATTGTATCGCCGTGCCCCATCGACCCGATCAGCGCATCAGCACGACTTCCTCGGCGCTGGTGGGGTGGATGGCGACCGTGTCGTGCAGGTCGGCCAGCGTGATGCCCTTCTTCAGCGCCACCGCGAAGCCCTGCAGCATCTCGTCCGCGCCTTCGCCGAGCAGGTGCAGGCCCACGACGCGCTTGTCCTCGCCCACGCAGACCAGCTTGAACAGGCTGCGCTGCGGCGAATCCGCCAGTGCGTGCAGCATCGGCCTGAAACGGGTGGTGAGTACCGTCACCGCATCGCCATGCTGCGCGCGTGCTTCGGCTTCGGTCAGCCCGACCCGCCCTACCGGCGGATGCGAGAACACGACCGTCGGAATCTGCGCATAGTCGAGCCGCGCATCGGGCTGGCCACCGAACAGGCGGTCCATCAGCCGCCGTGCGGCCGCGATGGCGACCGGCGTCAATGCCGCCTGCCCGGTGACGTCGCCGACGGCATGGATGCCAGGGACGCGGGTGTCCTGGCGTGCGTCCACTGGCACGAACCCCTTCGAGTCCAGCGCCACGCCGGCGACGTCCAGCCCCAGGTCCTGCGTCGACGCGCGCCGTCCCGTGGCGAAGAGCACCGTATCGAAGCGATCGGTACGCGTGCCGTCCTCCGCCAGCACCACGACGCCGTCGCCGGGCGCGCGCTCGAGCGCCGCCACCGCGTGGCCGAACTG
>NZ_JBGFFG010000496.1:0-2224 GCF_056175765.1 Pseudoxanthomonas sp. LjRoot204_2
GCAGAAAGACAAGCTGGCGCTGCGCTGGCTCGCGGGGCAGAAGGGCGAAAAGCGCGTGCTCGAATCCGGCGACACCGTCTCGCGGCGTCCCTCCCTGGCGGGTTATCTCAATGCCGTCTATCCCAACAAGGTCCAGATCCTCGGCACCGAGGAGCTGACCTGGCTCGATTCGCTCGACTCCCGTCAGCGCTGGGAAACGATCGAGAAGATCGTGCAGGCCAAGCCGCTGGCGCTGGTCATCAGCAAGAGCCAGTCCTGTCCCGAAGACCTGCGCGAAGCCGCCAACGAGAACGACACGCCGCTGTGGGGCTCGCCCAAGCGCGGGCACGAACTGCTCAACCACCTCTCCTACCACCTCGCACGCACGCTGGCGCCGCGTGTCACGCTGCATGGTGTCTTCATGGAGATTTACTCGATCGGCGTACTCATCACGGGCGAGGCGGGGTCGGGCAAGAGCGAACTGGCGCTGGAACTGTTGAGCCGCGGCCACCGCCTGGTCGCCGACGACGCGCCGGAGTTCACCCAGATCGCGCCGGACGTGCTGGACGGCACCTGCCCCGAACTGCTGCAGGACCTGCTGGAAGTGCGCGGCCTGGGCGTGCTCAACGTGCGCGAGATGTTCGGCGACACCGCCGTGAAGAAGAACAAGTACCTGCGCCTGATCGTGCACCTGACACGCCCGATGACCGAACCCAACCCGCACGGTTACGAGCGGCTGACCGGCGACTCCGGCACCCGCCACGTGCTGGACCTCGACGTGCCGCTGATCACCCTGCCCGTGATGCCGGGCCGCAACCTGGCCGTGCTGACCGAAGCCGCCACGCGCCTGCACATCCTGCGCACCAAGGGCATCGACCCGGCCGCGATGTTCATCGCCCGGCACAGCAACCTGCTCGAGCGCAGCACGCCATGACGCAGTTCGAACCGGCCTCCGACCTGCACGACGACACCGGCGCCGCGACGCCGGTGGCGCCGACGGTGGTGATCGTCAGCGGGCTGTCCGGCTCGGGCAAGTCGGTCGCGCTGAAGACCTTCGAGGACCTCGACTACTACTGCGTCGACAACCTGCCGGTCGACCTGCTGCCGTCGTTCGTGCGCAGCCTGGTGCGCGAGGACGAACTGCCGCCCAAGATCGCCGTAGGCATCGACGTTCGCAGCCGGCATAGCGACCTGTCGAAGCTGGCGCAGTGGCGCGCGGCCCTGGCGCAGCTTGGGCTGGAAGGCCGGCTGGTCTTCTTCGACGCCGACGACGACGTACTGCTGCGTCGCTACTCCGACACCCGCCGCCGCCATCCCCTCGGCCACGGCGGCCTGTCGCTGCAGGAAGCGATCCGCCAGGAACGCGCCATCATCCAGCCGCTGCGCGACGAAGCGGACGTGGTCATCGATACCGGCCAGCTCAACGTTCACCAGTTGCGTCGCCGGATCATCGCCGAGTTCGCCTTCAACAAGGGCACGCAGCTCTCGCTGCTGTTCGAATCCTTCGCCTACAAGCGCGGCGTGCCGGCGGACGCGGACTTCGTCTTCGATGCGCGCGTACTGCCGAACCCGCACTGGAATCCGGAACTGCGGCCCTATGCCGGCCGCGACCCGAAGGTGCGGGCATTCCTGGACGCGCAGCCGGAAGTGGCCGAATACGTCGGCCAGGTCAGCGGCTTCCTCGACACCTGGCTGCCCCGGCTGCGGGGCGAGACGCGCAGTTACGTGACCATCGCGTTCGGGTGCACGGGGGGCAAGCATCGCTCGGTCTATCTGGCGGAAACCCTGGCCCGGCACGCCCGCGAGCAGGGCTGGGAAGAAGTCGCGACCTTCCACCGCGAACTGGATTGACCCCGGATTCCGTAGCGCCGAGCTTGCTCGGCTGGCTGACGCTGTCCTGAGCCCCGGACAGAAAGGCAGCGGAGCAAGCTCCGCTCTACGTGACCGATCCACGGATAGCTGGGACCCTTACCGTTCCATCCGCGCCGCTTCCAGCCTGTCATGCCCGTCTGTTAACGTTCCTGCATGGCCTGTGGCATTCTCCTTGTGACTCATCCTGGCGTGGGCGTGTCGATCCTGACGGTCGCCACTGCGCTGCTGCGGCAACTGCCCCTGAAGGCGGAGGCCTTCGAGGTGCCGTTCGACGCGGACCTGGAGGCCCTGCTCCCGCAGGCGTCGGCCGCACTGCGGCGCGTCGACGGCGGCGAGGGTGTGCTGGTGCTGACCGACCTGTACGGGGCAAGCC
>NZ_JBGFFG010000497.1:0-2214 GCF_056175765.1 Pseudoxanthomonas sp. LjRoot204_2
TCTCGGCGGGAGCGCCGGTTTCGTTGCTGCTGTCGGACAAGTTGCGAATCCTCGCTAGGTGGCGAGCGCCGGCGTTGCGGCGGCGGGGTGAAGTGAAGAGTGGGTATTCAGATGGGTGCGGCGCGTCCCCTGCGCCGGATTTCGGGTCCGACACTATCACCCGCCCCGGAAGGCGGCAAGCGGTGGCCAGGCGTCGGGTTCAAGCGGATTCAGCCGGCGCCCCCGGCGGTGCGGGGGCGTGGCGGGGAGACTCAGGCGGCCTGGGTGCCCAGGGCCTTGTCGATCATCTGGGTCAGCTGGCCCTTGCCGACGGCGCCGATCTGGGTCGCCTGGATCTGGCCATCCTTGAACAGCAACAGCATCGGGATCGAGCGGACGTGGTACTTGATGGCGGTGGCGCGGTTCTCGTCCACGTTGACCTTGGCGACCTTCAGCTTGCCGCCATAGGTCTCGGCCAGTTCATCGAGGACCGGCGAGATCATCTTGCACGGGCCGCACCATTCGGCCCAGAAGTCCACCAACACCGGCTCGCCGGACTGCAGCACGGCAGCATCGAAATCGGCATCGCCGACGTGGGTCACTTTGTCGCTCACGGGGATCTCCTGCGGGGTCCGCGGGCAGGCGCGGACGGGTTCGGGCCGGGACGGCCACCACGATTGGGGTAAACTGGGGCGTTCCGCGACCTTTTCAAGGTAACCCAGGTGGTCGCGCAACCCGGCACAGGGGGCGCAGTGTGCGACGCCGGTCAGGCCGTTGCAAGCACACCCACCGCATTCATACGAGACGCGCGCGGAACACAGCGACGCAAAGAAGAAGGCATGAGCGACAAACCGTTAACCGATATAACTTTCTCTTCGTTCGACCTGCATCCGGCGCTGCTTGCCGGCCTGGAAGGCGCAGGTTTTTCCCGCTGCACGCCGATCCAGGCGATGACGCTGCCGGTCGCCCTTGCGGGCCGTGATGTCGCCGGGCAGGCGCAGACCGGCACCGGCAAGACGCTGGCTTTCCTCGTCGCCGTGATGAACCGCCTGCTGACGCGTCCGGCCCTGGCCGAACGCAAGCCCGAGGACCCGCGCGCGCTGATCCTGGCGCCGACCCGTGAGCTGGCCATCCAGATCCACAAGGACGCCGTGAAGTTCGGTGCCGACCTCGGACTGCGCTTCGCGCTGGTCTACGGCGGCGTGGACTACGACAAGCAGCGCGAGATCCTGCAGCAGGGCGTGGACGTCATCATCGCCACCCCGGGCCGCCTGATCGACTACGTCAAGCAGCACAAGGTGGTCAGCCTGCACGCCTGCGAGATGTGCGTGCTGGACGAAGCCGACCGCATGTTCGACCTCGGCTTCATCAAGGACATCCGCTTCCTGCTGCGCCGCATGCCGGAGCGCACCACGCGGCAGACGCTGCTGTTCTCGGCCACGCTGTCGCACCGCGTGCTGGAACTGGCCTACGAGCACATGAACGAGCCGGAGAAGCTCGTCGTGGAGACCGAATTCATCACCGCGGCCAAGGTGCGGCAGAAGCTGTACTACCCGGCCGACGAGGAGAAGATCCCGCTGCTGATCGGCCTGCTGTCGCGCAGCGAAGGCGCGCGCACGATGGTGTTCGTGAACACCAAGGCGTTCGTCGAGCGGGTGGCGCGCGCGCTGGAGCGTGCCGGCTACCGCGTCGGCGTGCTGTCGGGCGACGTGCCGCAGAAGAAGCGCGAGTCGTTGCTGAAGCGTTTCCAGGCCGGCCAGCTGGAGCTGCTGGTGGCGACCGACGTGGCCGCGCGCGGCCTGCACATCGACGGCGTGTCGCACGTCTTCAACTACGACCTGCCGTTCGATGCCGAAGACTATGTCCACCGCATCGGCCGCACCGCGCGCCTGGGTGCGGAGGGCGACGCGATCAGCTTCGCCTGTGAGCGCTATGCGATGTCGCTGCCCGACATCGAGGCCTACATCGAGCAGAAGATCCCGTCCGAGCCGGTCACCGCCGAGCTGCTGACCGCGCTGCCGCGCCCGGAGCGTCCGAAGCCGGCCGCCGGCGAGGTCGACGAGGAAGAAGAGAGCATCGGGCAGATCTTCCGCGAAGCGCGCGAGCAGAAGGCCGCCGACGAAGAGCGCCGTGGCGGTGGCCGCAAGCCCGGTGGCTCCGGTGGCGCGGGCCGTCGTGAAGGCGGTCGCCGCGAAGGTCCGCGTTCGGCCGACGGCAAGCCGCGCCCGCCCCGTC
>NZ_JBGFFG010000498.1:0-2204 GCF_056175765.1 Pseudoxanthomonas sp. LjRoot204_2
CCAAGCAACGCAAGCTGCTGCAGATCTTCACCCAGAACGCGCTGGGCCCGATCTTCTTCGAGATCATCCAGCGCAAGGGCAACGAAGGCTGCGGCGAAGGCAACTTCCAGGCACTGTTCGAGAGCATCGAGCGCGACCAGATGAAGCGCGGGGTGCTGTAGTCTTCTGCCTCAAGCCCCTCTCCCGACGGGAGAGGGGTTGGGGTGAGGGGCAGGAGGACAAGGATGACGAACCACCGCAGACCTCCGATGGCCACTCGTGCTTTGGAACGGGTGAGGGAACTGCGGGCACGATCGACAGATGCGGAACGCAAACTTTGGTCGATCCTCAGAGGCGGTGGCATCGAGGGTTTGAAGTTCCGTAGCCAGCATTCCATCCCGCCCTACACGGTCGATTTCTGTTGTGTATCGGTCAAGTTGGTGATTGAAGTGGATGGATCGCAGCACACGGAAACATCCGATCACTTACGAACGCAGTTCCTGGAATCAAAGGGTTTCACCGTCCTGCGGTTCTGGGACAACGAAGTACTGATGCAGATCGAAGCGGTGGCTGAGGCGATCTGCAGGACCGTCTCACCATCGCCCCTCACCCCAACCCCTCTCCCGTCGGGAGAGGGGCTTTAAAGGCATCGAGATGAAAACGCCCCCCGATCGCGGATACATGACCGGCTTCGGCAACCACTTCGCCACCGAGGCGATTCCCGGCACGCTGCCCGAAGGCCGCAACTCGCCGCAGCGCGTGGCGCACGGTCTCTATGCGGAGCAGCTCAGCGGCACCGCSTTCACCGCGCCGCGCSMCGAGAACCGCCGCAGCTGGCTGTACCGCATCCGCCCGGCGGCGATGCACGGCACCTTCGCGCCCTACGCGCAGCATCGCCTGCACAGCGATTTCAGTGCCGGTCCGGTGTCGCCGGACCAGATGCGCTGGTCGCCATTGCCGATGCCGGAAACTCCCACCGATTTCGTCGATGGCCTCTACACCATGGCCGGCAACGGCACGCCGGAAGCCCAGCACGGCGTGGGCATCCACCTGTACGCCGCCAACCGTTCGATGCAGGGGCGCTACTTCTACGATGCCGATGGCGAACTGCTGATCGTCCCGCAGCAGGGCAGCCTGCGCATCGCCACCGAGTTCGGCGTGATCGATGTCGAGCCGCAGCAGATCGCGGTGATTCCGCGCGGCGTGCGCTTCCTGGTCGAACTGCCTGACGGTGAGGCGCGCGGGTATGTCTGCGAGAACTTCGGCGCGCAGCTCCGCCTGCCGGACCTGGGGCCGATCGGCTCGAACGGGCTGGCGAATCCGCGCGACTTCGAAACGCCGGTCGCCGCCTACGAGGACGTCGAGGGCGAATTCGAACTGATCGCCAAGTTCCAGGGCCACCTGTGGCGCGCGGACATCGGCCATTCGCCGCTCGACGTGGTGGGCTGGCACGGCAACTACGCGCCCTACCGCTATGACCTGCGCCGCTTCAACACCATCGGCTCGATCAGCTACGACCATCCGGATCCATCGATCTTCCTGGTGCTCACCTCGCCGAGCGATACCCCTGGCGTGGGCAACATGGACTTCGTGATCTTCCCGCCGCGCTGGCTGGTGGCGCAGGACACGTTCCGTCCGCCGTGGTTCCATCGCAACATCGCCAGCGAGTTCATGGGCCTGATCCATGGCGTCTACGATGCGAAGGCCGAGGGTTTCGCGCCGGGCGGCGCTTCGCTGCACAACTGCATGACCGGTCACGGGCCGGATGCTGCGACGTTCGAGAAAGCGTCGGGCGCCGATCTGTCCAAGCCCGATGTCATCACCGGAACAATGGCTTTCATGTTCGAGACGCGTGCGGTGATCCGGCCAACGCGGCAGGCGGTGGACGCCGCACACCGCCAGCGCGACTACCAGGTGTGCTGGGCCGGCCTGCGCAAGCACTTCGCGCCGAAGGACTGAGCCGCGTTCACCGCAAGGCGTTTTCTTCCTGCGGGACCAGGCTCTCGTGCATGCGGGGCAGGGCCTCCGTGGGCAGTGCCTCGAAAAGGCGCTGCCGGATGCGTCCGGCGAGCGTGGCGGCCACGCGTCCCTCCAGGAAGCGGAAGGCATCGGCGAGCGCGTCGAGCATCGCCGCATCGTCCAGCCGCGCCTGCAAGCGGTCACGGTGGCGGCGCGCGCCGTCGTCGCGTTGCAGTTCCAGCATGCCCGACAGGTAGACCTTGGCC
>NZ_JBGFFG010000499.1:0-2204 GCF_056175765.1 Pseudoxanthomonas sp. LjRoot204_2
GATGGAAAGGTCGACCAGGCGATCGAGCTCCTCGAACGCTATCTGCCCGCTGTCACCGCGACCGGCTATCCGCTGGTCATCAGCGAATACCACGCGATGCTCGCCAGCATGTATTTGAAGCTGGGCGACATGCGCACCGCCAAGTCGCATGCGAACGAAGCCGTGGAGCGTGGTGCGGGCATGACCTCGCTGCCGCTGGTCGTGGCGTACAAGACCTTGTACGAGATCGCGGAAAGGCAGGGCGATTCGGCAGGCGCGCTCGTGCGCTACCGGCAGTATGCCGATGCCGACAAGGCGTACCTCAACGACGTTAAGACGCGCCAGCTGGCCTACCAGATCGTGCGCCAGCAGATTCTCCAGAAGACGCAGCAGATCAGCATGCTCGACCAGGAAAACCAGGTGCTGCAGCTGCAGCGCAAGGTCGACCAGCAGGCCGCGCAGAACACCCGGCTGATCGTCATCCTGCTGGTGCTGCTGATTGCGTCGATCGGCTACTGGGCTTTCAAGATCAAGCGGGTGCAACTGTCGCTGAAGAAGATGGCGGAAACGGACGCGCTGACCGGCATCTGCAATCGCCACCACTTCACCCTGCGCGCCGAGCGCGCCCTGGCCGAGTGCGCGCGCAATGGCGAGCAGGCGGCGCTGATCATGTTCGACCTGGACCATTTCAAGAACATCAACGACCGCTTCGGCCATGGCACCGGCGACTGGGCGCTGAAGGAAGTGGCCGAGGCCAGCAAGGGTTTCTGTCGGCGCATCGATGTGCTCGGCCGTCTCGGGGGCGAAGAGTTCGCGATCCTCATGTATGGCTGCGACCTGCGCGCCGCCGCGCGGGTGGCGGAAGACTGCCGCGTGCGGCTCGCCCAGATCGAGACTCGCGAGACCGGCCACGTCTTCGCCAYCACCGGCAGCTTCGGGGTGACGTCGAGCCAGCACTCCGGCTACAGCCTGGCCAAGCTGCTGTCGCATGCGGACAAGCAGCTGTATCGCGCCAAGCACAATGGGCGCAACCGCGTGTGCGTGTACGACAGCGAGCAGGACAACGTCCGCGCCAGCAATGTGCTCGAACTGCCCCAGCGCGACCGCGCCGAACACCTGGGAAGCTGAGGGCTTCGCTCAGGGCAGGTCGACGGCCGCCTGCAGGCCATCGTCGACGGCCATCTGGTTGCGGCCGCGGCTCTTGGCCTGGTATAGCGCGCGGTCGGCGGCCTCCAGCCAGGTGCGCAATCCTGTTGCCGTCGCCTTGGCCAGGCCCAGGCTGACCGTGGGCTGCAGCCCGGGCGCGCTCTGCACGTTCAACGCCTGCACGCCCTCGCGGATGCGCTGCGCCACGATGCCCGCGGCCGCCACGTCGGTACCCCTCAGCAGCACCGCGAATTCGTCCCCGCCGAGCCGTCCCGCCGCATCCTGCTGGCGGATGCTGTGGCGGATGACCTCCGCCGTCGCTCTCAACACGTCATCGCCCGCGGCGTGGCCGTGGCGGTCGTTGATGGCCTTGAAATGATCGATGTCGATCATCAGCAGGGTGGCGGGCTCGCCGGTCGCGGCGCACTGGTCCAGCAACAATGCGGCCTGTTCCTGCCAGTAGCGGCGGCTGTCCAGCGCAGTCAGGGTGTCGCGCCGGCTCAGTTCGTCCAGCTGGCGGTTCTGCCGCTTCACCTTGCGCACGAGGTGGTAGCTGGCCTGGCTGACCGCGATGGAATGGATCATCAGCATGGGAAGGCAGGCGACCATGACCGCCATGCTCGTCATCGGCTGCATCTCGAAGCCCGTGGCCGCCCCCACCGCCACGGCGCCGGCTGCCATCAGCGGCAGCGACCAGTACCACAAGCGGTCGATGCCGGTGCTGATCTTGTCGACGGTGGTAAGCGTGACGAGCATGACGCTGGGCAGCAGGTTGAAGGCCATCAGCGGCACCCACATGCCGGCCAGGATCGAGTCCACCAGCAGGTTGCGGATCTCGCCCCGGAACGGCTCCGGATGGCGCAGCGCCAGCCACAAGGCGAGCTGCGGCCACACGACGGTGGTGAACAGAAGGAACGCCCATGCCCCCGGACCCGCCTGGTTCTCCAGCAGTACCATGCCCGTCGGCAACGCGGCCAGCCCCATGCCGAGCGTGCGGAGGCGATGGATCCGGCGCGGCAGACGTTGGGTATGGCGCGCCGGATCGGTGCCCGGCGGCGGCGTGGTGGACGGCATTGGCG
>NZ_JBGFFG010000500.1:0-2201 GCF_056175765.1 Pseudoxanthomonas sp. LjRoot204_2
CAGTGTGACTGGTCTGGAAAAGCGTAGCAGTTTTCAAATGGGCCAGCGCTGCCCTGACACACGCAGCGCCCCGGGTTACCCGCTTGTTGCGGGTGGAGCGAATCCCGGCCAGGACAGCGATTACCTAATGCTGACGGACGTGGCGCCGGAAGGCTTCACGATCCTGCGCTGATCAGTGCGAACACCCACCGCAGCACTGCCCGGCCTTGTGGCCGCGCGGTTCGGCATCACCGGCTTCGGCGTGTTCACCGGCCTCCTTGAGGATCGCGACCACGCGCTCGGTCGGCAGCGTGGTCATCACCATCAGGCGGCCGGTGCCGGATTCCAGGGTGACTTCGGCTTCCGGGTCCCAGGCGCGCAGCGCCTCGGTCATGGCGTGCTGGCGTTGTTCGGAGGTGGGGTGGGCAGGGTGGTCGGACATCGGGCTTCCTGTGTTCGTTGTGGTCGGCGCGCGGTTGCGCGGATGGCGCGACTGTAGGCGCTCGCCGCCCGGCCGGCCTTGACCCGGATCAAGGCCACCGCGGGCGACAAATCGTCGCCCGCCTGATCCACGTCAAGGCGATGCCGCGCGCCCGCGCGCAAGCTGGCCGCATGAAGATCGACATCGTCGCCCCGCCCCGCTCCCGCACCGCCGCCCCGTTGCCCGGCCCCTCGCCCGCATGGCTCGCGCATGCGCCGCACCGGCTGATGTTCTTCATCGGTGCCGGCAACGTGCTGCTGGCGATGCTGTGGTGGACGCTGTGGCTGGTCGCCACGCGCTGGGGCCTGTGGACGATGCCCGAGACGCCGATCTACGCGGGCTGGCTGCATGCGTTCCTGATGCAGTACCTGGTGCTGCCGAGCTTCATCTTCGGCTTCCTGCTGACCGTGTTCCCGCGCTGGATGGGCATGCCCGACCTGAAGCGCTGGCACTACGTGCCGGTCGGGCTGGGCCTGATGGGCGGACAGCTGGCGATCCTGCTGGGCGTGGCCGGCTGGCAGGCGGGACTGACCGTCGGCCTGTGGATGGCGCTGGCCGGCTGGACTGCGGCGCTGCTGACGCTGGGCCGGTTGCTCGCTGACGACACCGCGAAGACCTGGCACGCGCGCTCGTGCTTCGCTGGCTTGCTGCTGGGCTGGCTGGGGCTGGCGATGTTCATCGCCTTCGCGCTGGGCGCATCGCCGACGTGGGCGTTCGCCAGCATCAAGCTGGGCGGCTTCGGCCTGCTGCTGCCGGTCTACGTGACGGTCGCGCACCGCATGTTCCCGTTCTTCGCCGGCAACGTGGTGCCGGGCTACGTGCCGTGGCGCTCGCTGCCATGGCTGGGCGCGGTGTGGGCGCTGCTCATGGTGCACCTGGGGCTGGAACTGGTGCATGCCTACGCGTGGTTGTGGCTGGCCGATGCGCCGCTGCTGGTGCTGACCGCATGGGCGGTGCATCGCTGGTGGCCGCGCGGGCGCATGCCGGGGCTGCTGGCGGTGCTGTTCATCGGCACGGCCTGGCTGCCGATCACCTTCCTGCTGTACGTCGTGCAAAGCGTGACGTTCCTGGCGACGGACGACTTCATCCTGGGACGTGCGCCGATGCATGCGATGTTCGTCGGCTTCTTCGGCAGCCTGCTGGTGGCCATGGTCACGCGGGTGACTCAGGGCCACTCCGGGCGACCACTGGCGATGACGAAGGTGGCGTGGTTCGCATTCGTCGCGATCCAGGTGGTCGCCGTGATGCGCATCGTCGCCGACCTCGCGCCGGATGCGATGGCGTGGCAGGCCGCCGCCGCCATCGGCTGGCTGCTGGCACTGGCGCCCTGGGTGGGCCGCATCGGCGGCATCTACCTGAGTCCGCGCGCGGACGGGCGGCCGGGATGAGCACCATGATGACCTTCTATCCCGACATCAAGCTGGTCCACGTGGCGGCGGCGATGACTAGCGGAACGCTGTTCGCGCTGCGTGCGCTGGGCTTGCTCGCCGGCATGCGCTGGCCGCGCGCGGCGCTGGTGCGCTACACCAGCYACACCATCGACACCGTGCTGCTGACCGGCGCGATGATGCTGCTGACGATCCTGCCGGCGGGACTGTTCGCCAACGGCTGGCTGGCCACCAAGATCGCCTTCCTGTTCGCCTACATCGGGCTGGGCATCGCGGCGTTCCGCCCCGCATGGACGCCTGGCAAGCGGGCGATGCTGGTGGCCGCGGCAGCGCTGTGTTTCATGCAGGTATAC
>NZ_JBGFFG010000501.1:0-2183 GCF_056175765.1 Pseudoxanthomonas sp. LjRoot204_2
GGACGAGCGCTTCCATTGCGGCGTCTGGGAAGGCAGCGTCGGGGCGTGGCGCGTGCAGTACACCGAACACGAGTTTTGCCACCTGCTCAGCGGACGCGTGCGCCTGCGCGGCGACGACGGCAGCGACGTGCTGCTGGAGGCAGGCCAGAGCTTCATCGTGTCGGCCGGCTTCAGCGGCACGTGGGAAGTGCTGGAAACCGCGCGCAAGCTCTACGCCATCTACGAACCCGGCGACTGAGACGGGGGCACTCGGCTAGAATTGCCGCGTTTGCCCCCACGCCGAGAGATCCCCATGCCCGCTCCCCTCGTGTATCGCCGCATCCTGCTCAAACTGTCCGGCGAGGCGCTGATGGGGGCCGAGGACTACGGCATCGACCCCSCCGTCATCACCCGCATCGCCCGCGAGATCATCGAGGCGCGCGACGCCGGCGCCGAAGTGGGCCTGGTGATCGGCGGCGGCAACATTTTCCGCGGCGCCGGCCTGGCCGCCGGCGGCATGGACCGGGTCACCGGCGACCAGATGGGCATGCTGGCGACCGTCATCAATGCGCTGGCCATGCAGGACGCGCTGGAAAAGCTCGGCGCCAAGTGCCGCGTGATGAGCGCCATCAAGATCAACGACGTCTGCGAGGACTACATCCGCCGCCGCGCCATCCGCCATCTGGAAAAGGGCCGCATCGCGATCTTCGCCGCGGGCACCGGCAACCCCTTCTTCACCACCGATTCCGGCGCTGCGCTGCGGGCGATCGAGATCGGCGCGGACCTGCTGCTGAAGGCGACCAAGGTGGACGGCGTCTACGACAAGGACCCCAGCAAGCACGCCGATGCCGTCCGCTACGATCAGCTGACCTACGACGATGTCATCGCGCGCGACCTGCAGGTGATGGACACGGCGGCGTTCGCCCTGTGCCGCGACAGCGACGTACCGCTGCGCATCTACGACCTGTCGGTGCCCGGCAACCTGATGCGCATCCTGCGCGGCGAGCATGTCGGCACGCTGGTGAAGGGCCGCAACTGACTGACGGGCGCGGCCCCGGTGGCCGCGCCTTTAGGCCACGTCGGGCACGTGGGACGCGATCGCCCTTGTAATAGTGTTCGCACAGGGCCGCAGGCACCCTAGTCCGCCATGGGACACGCACATCACCACGGGCACGGGGCGCACGCCCACCCGCAGGCTTCGGCCACGCGCACGTTCGCGTGGGTCACGCTGATCAACCTCGCCTACACCGCCATCGAAGCGGGCTACGGCTTCCACACCAATTCGCTGGCGCTGCTGTCGGATGCGCTGCACAACCTCGGCGATGTCCTCGGGCTCGCCCTGGCCTGGGGCGCCGCCGCCCTGGCCGGACGTCCGCCGCGCGGACGCCACACCTACGGTTGGCGGCGCGCGACGCTGCTGTCGCCGCTGGCCAACGCCGTCCTGCTGATGGTCTTCTCGGGCGCATTGGGCTGGGAAGCGTTCCGACGCTTCAGCGCGCCGCCGGAAATTCCCGCCACACCGGTCATCGTGGTCGCCTCGCTCGGCATCCTGGTCAACCTCGGCGCCGCCTGGCTGGTCAAGGACGGCCACCTGCACGACCTCAACAAGCGCGGCGCTTTCCTGCACCTGATTGCCGACGCCGCCGTGTCGCTGGCTGCCGTGCTGGCTGGCGTCGGCATGGCGACCCTGGGCTGGGCGTGGCTGGATCCGGCTACCGCGCTGCTGATCGCCGTGGTCGTCGCCGTCGGGTCGTGGGGGCTGCTGCGGGCCAGTTTCGACGCCGCCATGGACGCGGTGCCGGGACACGTGGATCCTGACGAGGTCCGCGCATTCCTGCAGGAACAGACCGGCGTGTCGGCTGTGCACCACCTCCACATCTGGTCCCTGGGCGCCAACGAGATCGCCCTGACCGCGCACCTGGTGCGGGCGCGGGACGACGACCACGACGCGTTCATCGACGCCACGGTGCATGCGCTGGACCATCGCTTCGGCATCAACCACGCCACGCTGCAGATCGAACGGGGCGCGGGCTGCGGCCACGATCTGCATGATGCGGCACCGCATCATTCGCACCGGACCGGCCCCTGACGGTCGGCAACGGGGCCGAATCGCCCTATAATCCGTCGTTTACAGGCTTTGCAACGGAAAGGGCGATGCTCAACGACATCAAGAAAGACGCGCAGGCGCGCATGACCAAGAGCAT
>NZ_JBGFFG010000502.1:0-2179 GCF_056175765.1 Pseudoxanthomonas sp. LjRoot204_2
CGCGTGCGGTTCTCGCGCTCTTCAATGGCCAGTTCCACCGGGTGCAGATCAAACACGATCTCGCCAGCGGAGAGCGTGGCGCGGATCTTGGCGCCCTCGCCCAGGATCTCGGCCAGCGCACCACCGGTGACGTCGATGATCGGGGTCTTGCGAACGACCTCCCCATCCTCGCCCTGGCGCTGCCGCTGGGACACGGCGCGATCGCCGTTGGCATCCAGCACCAGGCGCACTTGCCGCCGGTCCAGATCCAGGTCCACGCGAAAGCGCGTGCCCGGCTCGAAACCGATCCGGTTCAGGCGAAGGCCTTCCAGCCACAGGCGCGGGTTGCCGCGGTTCTGGCCCAGGCGGGTGTAGCTGACCTGGGCGTGCGGCTTGAACGCGTTGGCCAGCGAGCGGCGTGGGGCCGGCTCGTTGGGGTCAACCAGCGTGCGGATGTGGCGAATGCCCATCAGCCCATCCTCGGCGCTTCGGCGGCCGGCTCATCGAACACCGGCGCCGGCTGTTCCAGCAGGCCGCTGCCGCGGATCTTGTCCATCACGCGTTCGTGGGGCATGGACGCGTTGTCGAGGAAGGTGAAGAAGCGCTCGCCGACGCGCGCATAGATGCTGGTGATGTTGCCGCTGTAGTGCTCGACGAACTTGAAGCTCTCTTCGTGCCCGAACTGCTTCCAGCTCTTGGGCGGCATGACCTCCAGCGCGTCGATGAAGCGCTCTTGCGAGATCTCTTCCGGCTCGGTACGGCACAGCGCCTCAATCTGCACAGCCACTTCGGTCGAGTAATAGATCCCAGCGGTGGGATACTGCTCCCGAAACTGCGCCAGCGTGCGGTGCGATTGATCGAAGCGACCCACGAGCTGGCCATCTACGTGCATCGCTTCGTCCAGCACGTTGCGCTCACCCGGTACGTAGATATACAGGTGATCGTCCGGATCGGGCACGGCCGGCCTGTCGAAGACCTGCCTGGCGCTGCATCCGGAGCCGACTACGTGCAGCGTGACCACGCCTGCTTCCAGATCTACGACGCGCTTGGCGGCCGTGACCGTCCCATTATCGAAGGCGCGGGTGTGGATGCACCAGCTGTCATCGAGCTTGCTGAAGGTCAGCGTGTTGGCATGGGTGGCACGCTGATAGGTACCGCCCACCTCTGCCCACTGCAGCTGGGCGGTCTCCAACTCGGCCGGCGTGCACGGTAGGTCCAAGTTGTACAGGCTCGCCCACGCCACGAGCTCGTCGGCGGTCTTGAAGCCTTCATGTGGCAGCATGCCGTTGGACTTGACCACATAGCGGTAGCCCTGGTGGTGCTTGTCGGCGAACTCCTGCGGAAATCGCGACAGCAGGAAGTTGGAGTACCGCTTGACACCCGGCTGCGGCCAGGCCTCGCCGTGCCATGCGGCTTGCACGTTGGCCTCACGCAGGTGCACAACCTCGCCGTTCTCGCGCTGCGCCGTGATGGAGCGCTCGCCATACTTCTCGCCGATGATGGCCACCAGGGCCAAGGGCCCCGGCTCGCCCACGGCCTGCATGAAGCGCTGGCCCAGACCCCGGTCCAGCTCCGAACGGCCCAGCGGGGCGCCGAAGTGCTCTGCATTGATCATCGCGGGCCTCCCACCAGCAGACCGCTGGTGTTTTCCAGGTACTGCTCTTCGATCTCCACCGCCTTGTCCGGCGCCAGGAACTGCGCGTCGTCCACGCCCGTGCTCGCCAGATCGCTGTCCAGCGACTTGAACGCCATCACCTGTGGGTGCATGCGCGTGGCATCTTCCAGTCGCACCCACCCCTGCTCGCGGGAGTAGAAGCCGGCGCCGTCGCCGGCCTCCATCTTCTCCGGGCTGTAGAGCACGACGTAGGGGTCATTGCCACGCACCGGCTGGCCATCGGCCGGCACCGGGTCCGGCGCCTTCGCATGCTGCTCTGCAAGCTGGATCGCCGGGCGCATCCACGACGGCTCCTGAGCGGTCCCCAGGGCTTGCTTCAGATCCCGCGATGCCTGCCTCAGGCTGCCAAGGCAGAACATCCAGTCCCAGCGCTGCACGGAATCGATGGTGTAGAACTGGACCTTCGTGAGCCCCTTCAGCTCGGCGCGTTGCTCGCGCAGTGCTTCAAGCGCTTTCAGCAATTCGGGCGGCATGATTTGCGACATGCCCTGCACGCGCCCTGCGTGCTGCAGGACGGTGTCGACG
>NZ_JBGFFG010000503.1:0-2171 GCF_056175765.1 Pseudoxanthomonas sp. LjRoot204_2
ACGCCCGGCTGGTGCTGCTGGATTCGTACGACCGCGCGCTCGCGCCCTACCGCGCGCTGCGCTCGCGCATCCTGCTGCTGTCCGGACTGGCGGCGGTGCTCGCGGTCGCCGTGGCGGTTGCGCTGGGGCGAGGCATCAGCCGGCCGGTAGCGCGGCTGGCGCAGGCGGCGCAGCGCATCCAGGCCGGCGACTACTCGCAGGCACCCGTGTCCGGCGGCAGTCGCGAGATCGCCGAGCTGGCCGGCGCCTTCGGCCGCATGCAGGCCGACATCGCAGCGCGCGAGGAACGCATCCTGCACCAGGCGCACCACGACGGGCTGACCGGCCTGCCCAACCGCAGCCATGCCTACGACCGCCTGCAGGCAGCGATCGCGGCGGGCGGCGAAGTGGCGGTGCTGGTGATGGACGTGAACCGCTTCAAGGAAATCAACGACACGCTGGGCCACGAGTTCGGCGACCAGGTGCTGCGCGAAGTGGCGCGGCGCCTGCGCGGCGCGCTGGACGGGGCGCACCTGGTGGCGCGGCTGGGCGGCGACGAATTCATGGTGATGCTGCGTGGCCTGTCCTGCGAGGCTGCGAACGTGCAGGCCCAGGCGTTGTGGACGGCGCTGAAGCAACCGCTGGACCTGCCGAGTACGCGCGTTGGCGTGGAAGGCAGTTTCGGCATGGCCTGCCACCCGCAGCACGGTGCGGATGCCGACACGCTGCTGCGCCGCGCCGATATCGCGCTGTACGACGCCAAGGCCGCGCACGGCGGCGTGGCCGTCTACCAGCCCGGGCGCGACGAGTCRCACCTGAGGCAGCTGCAGCTCATGACCGTCCTGCGCCAGGCAATCGCCGGCAGACAGTTGGAGCTGAAATTCCAACCGAAGCTGGACGCGGCCAGCGCGCACGTGCAGCACGTGGAGGCGCTCGTGCGCTGGCGGCACCCCTCGCTCGGCCCGGTGGCGCCGGACGAATTCATTCCGCTGGCCGAACGTTCCGGCTTCATCCATGAATTGACGCGCTTCGTGCTGGACCAGGCGCTGGCCTGCAATGCCGCGTGGCGCCAGGGCGGGCTCGACCTGGGGCTGGCGGTGAACCTGTCGGCGATGGACCTGCTGGACGCCGACCTGCCCGCCTACATCGAAGAGCGACTGGCGACGCACGGCGTGCCGGCCGCGCGCGTGATCCTGGAAGTCACCGAGAGCGCGTTGATGCAGGACATCGAGTACGCCCTGCGCATGCTGCACCGGCTTAAAGCCTGTGGCGTGCGGCTGGCGATCGACGACTTCGGCACCGGCTACTCATCGCTGGCGCAGCTCAAGCGGATGCCGGTGGACGAACTGAAGATCGACAAGAGTTTCGTGATGCAGCTGGAAGAAGGCAGCGACGATGCGGTGATCGTGCGCTCCACCATCGAGCTGGGCCACAACATGGGCCTGTCGGTGATCGCCGAAGGCGTGGAGAACTATCGCGCACTCGCCCTGCTGCGCCGTTACCGCTGCGACATGGTGCAGGGTTACCTGTTCAGTGCACCGCTCGGCAGTGCCGAGCTGCTGGACTGGTGCCGCCGGCGCGAGACCGCTACCCCGTCCCCTGCCCTCCCGCTGGAAACCGACGCATGACCGTTCGCCTTCGTGCCCTCCCGCTCGCGTGCGCGGTCGCGGCGCTCCTGCCGGCACTGCCCGCGCTCGCCGGACAGGGACGCCTGCTGGCGACCGGTGGCGCGACCCAGATCGAAGGAGCGGCCGGCGGGGGCATCGTGCCGTGGGCCGTGCTGTCCGGTTACGGCACCGACGAACAGTGCGGCGGCACGGCGTTCTACACCCGCGTTGATACCGGCGACTACGCATTGGACGCCTACGGAGCGTCGTACACGTTCGGCAACCGGGTGGAAGTGTCGTTCGCGCGGCAGTCGTTCGACCTGGGCGAACTGCAACGGCGGCTGGCGCTGCCCTGGGACGCGCTGGAACAGGACATCTACGGCGCGAAAGTACGCGTGGCCGGCGACCTGGTCTACACGCGCATGCCGCAGGTGAGCGTGGGGGTGCAGCACAAGCGGCTGCGCGACGGCGCACTTCCGCTGGCGGTCGGCGCCCGCGACGACCATGGCACCGACGCCTACGTGAGCGCCAGCAAGCTGTTCCTCGATGCCGCGGGGGGTTACCAGTTGCTGCTCAATGCCACGC
>NZ_JBGFFG010000504.1:0-2161 GCF_056175765.1 Pseudoxanthomonas sp. LjRoot204_2
CGACAGGCCGTCGGCGATCTTCTTGCGTTCGCTGCCGCTGATCCCGATATCGATGTTGGGTGCGGACGGAGCCGAGGCGAGCGGGGCGGCGACGGGTGCGGCCTTGGTCTTGGCGGGCTTGGTCTTCGGCTTGGCCATGCGGATTCTCCTGTGGGTGGGTTGAGGCGGCACAATGGGCACACTAGAACATGTGGCGTGAGCGAAAAGTTTCAACCGTTCCCCGAAGAATGAATACCCCCCGCGATTCCTCCCAACCCCATCCCCACCGTGCCGCCCTAGAGCAGGCACGGCGATCGTTCGACCGTGCCCTGAGCCGCGACCGAGGCCGCCTGCAGGGTCTGTGGTCGCGCTGGCAGGGCAAGCCGGCCGATGCCGGCGCGCGCCAGGCCTTCGAACAGGCGCTGCACGCCTCCGTCGCCGCCCGTGAACGCCGTGGTTCCACGGTACCCGCAGTGACGCTCGACGACAGCCTGCCCATCGCGCGCGAGGGCGAACGCATCGTCGAGCTGATCCGCAACCATCAGGTGGTCGTGATCGCAGGCGAGACCGGCTCGGGCAAGACCACCCAGCTGCCCAAGCTCTGCCTGGCCGCCGGGCGCGGTGTGGCCGGGATGATCGGGTGTACGCAGCCGCGGCGCATCGCCGCGCGTGCGGTGGCGCGCCGCGTGGCCGAGGAACTGAAGACCGAGATCGGCCGTGGGGTCGGCTTCCAGGTGCGCTTCAACGACCAGGTGGGCGACGACACCCACATCAAGTTCATGACCGACGGCATCCTGCTGGCGGAGATCGCCAGCGACCGCTGGCTGTCGGCCTATGACACGATCATCGTCGACGAGGCGCACGAACGCAGCCTCAACATCGATTTCCTGCTCGGCTACCTCAAGCAGCTGCTGCGCAAGCGCCGTGACCTGAAGGTGATCGTCACCTCCGCCACTATCGATACCGCGCGCTTCGCCCGGCACTTCGACGATGCGCCGGTGATCAGCGTGGAAGGGCGAACCTATCCGGTGGAGGTGCGCTACCGCGCGCTGGAAGGCGAGGGCGAGCAGGAGGGGGAGCGCACGGTCAACGACGGGATCGTGGCGGCGGTGGACGAGATCACACGGCAGGACGCGCGCGGCGACGTGCTGGTCTTCCTGCCCGGCGAGCGCGAGATCCGCGACGCGCACCAGGCGCTGGAGCGACGCAAGTACAGGAATACCGAGGTATTGCCGCTGTATGCGCGCCTGTCCAACCAGGACCAGGACCGCGTGTTCAACCCTGGGCCGAACCGGCGCATCGTGCTGGCGACCAACGTCGCCGAGACCTCGCTGACGGTGCCGCGCATCCGCTACGTCGTCGATCCCGGGTTCGCGCGCGTCAAGCGTTACAGCCCGCGCAACAAGCTCGACCGCCTGCACATCGAACCGGTCTCGCAGGCCAGCGCCAACCAGCGCAAGGGCCGCTGCGGACGCATCGCCGAAGGCATCTGCTATCGCCTCTACGCCGAAGCCGATTTCCAGTCGCGCGCCGAGTTCACCGATCCGGAGATCCGCCGCTCCAGCCTGGCCGGCGTGATCCTGCGCATGCTGCAGCTGGGACTGGGACGGATCGAGGATTTTCCGTTCCTGGAGGCGCCCGACGAGCGCGCGGTCGCCGACGGCTGGCAGCAGCTGGTCGAGCTCGGCGCCATCGACGGCGAGCGGCGCATGACCGCCATCGGCAGGCAGATGGCGCGCCTGCCGGTGGACGTGAAGCTGGCGCGCATGCTGGTGGCGGCGCAGGCCGCCGGCTGCCTGCGGCCTATGCTGGTGATTGCCTCGTTCCTGGGCATCCAGGATCCGCGCGAGCGTCCGGCCGATGCGCGCGGCGCGGCCGACACCGCGCACGCGCAGTTCGCCGATGGCCGGTCCGAGTTCGTCGGCGTGCTGCGCCTGTGGGATGCGTACCGGCAGGCGCACGAAGATCTCACCCAGTCCAAGCTGCGCGACTGGTGCGGTCGCCACTTCCTCGGTTTCCTGCGCATGCGCGAATGGCGCGAGCTGCACCGCCAGCTGCGCCTGCTGTGCGAGGAGCTGGGGTGGAAGGAAGAGGCCGTCGAGGCGTCGATGGCGCCGCTGCTCGCCGGCAGCAGCGCGCCGCCGGTCGCGCGCGACGACGCGGCGGCCGCGAAGGCCACGCG
>NZ_JBGFFG010000505.1:0-2154 GCF_056175765.1 Pseudoxanthomonas sp. LjRoot204_2
TGGTGATCGCGGCGGCGAAGGCCGCGGGTGTGTATGTCTTTGGGGGTGGCATCGACGAAAGCGTGCCACCGGTCCTGGTGTCCGCGGACGCGACCGTCGTCGACGGAGGCTATCCGTGGGCACCGCCGCTCACCGGCGGATTCTGCGTACTCGAGCTGCCCTCGCGCGAGGACGCGATCGCCTGGGCGGCGCGCATCGCCAAGGCCTGCCGCTGCGACCAGGAACTGCGGGTATTCGGATTCGATCCGGCTTCGTAGGCGCGGCGGACCCGCCGCCCGCGCTGCGGATGGCGCGTGCCCGCGCGACCGGCGCGTCCCCTATGCTGGGCGTCATCGATGCCCGGACAGACCGGGCGGGAGAGGACTTCATGCTGACCCTGCTYGCGACGCGTCGCGTTACCGCCGGCGTGCTTGTCGCGCTTCTTTTCGCTGCTCCCGTGGCGGCGCACGACCTGGCCATCGTCGGTGCGCGCCTCTACCCCGCACCGGATGTCGCTCCGCTCGACGACGCCACCCTGGTGATCCGCGACGGCCGCATCGTGGCCATAGGCGCCCGTGAGCGCGTGGCGGTGCCGGCCGGCATGCGTGTCGTCGATGGTCGCGGGAAGAGCGTGGCGGCCGGCTTCTGGAACAGCCACGTGCATCTGATCAAGCCGCCTTTCCTCGCGCCGGACGCGCAGCCGGCGGCGGCACTGGACGCGGCACTGCGTGACCGCTTCACGCGCTGGGGCTTCACCACGCTGTTCGACATCGCGTCGTTGCCGGGCGATGCACGTGCGTTGCGCGCGCGCATCGCGCGTGGCGACGTCGTGGGCCCCCAGCTGCTGACCGTCGACATGCCGTTCTTTCCCGAGCACGGCACGCCGATCTACGTGCGCGAGCTCTGGGCGCAGACCCACGCGCCCAGCGCGGAAGTCGCGACGCCCGAGCAGGCGCGCACGCGTGCGGCGGCGCAGATCGCGGCAGGGGCGGATGGCGTGAAACTGTTCACCGGCGCGATCATCGGCGGCCCCGGTGGCGTGTTGCCGATGTCGAAGGAGATCGCCACCGCGGCGGTGGCCGAGGCGCATGCGCACGGCAAGCCCGCGTTCGCGCATCCCACCGACCGCGCGGGCCTCGATGTCGCGGTGGAGAGCGGCGTCGATGTCCTCGCGCATGCGGCCCCCGACGCGGGCGCGTGGTCGCCCGACTTCGTCGCACGCCTGAAGGCGAGCAACGTCGCGTTCGTGCCCACGCTGACCCTGTTCGATTCGGAACTGCGTCGCGAAGGCGTGCCCGCGCCCGTGCTGGAGAGGTTCGTCGGCGCCGCGAAGCAGCAGCTCGGTGCGATGGCGCAGGGCGGCGGCGTGGTGCTGTTCGGTACCGACGCCGGGTACATCGAGGTGTACGACACGCAGCTCGAGTTCCAGCTGATGGCGGCTGCGGGCCTGGACTGGCGGCAGATCCTCGCCAGCCTCACCACGGCGCCGGCGCAACGCTTCGGCCAGGCCTCGGTGCGCGGGCGCTTGCAGGAGGGGCTTGCCGGTGATCTGGTGCTGCTGGGATCCGATCCGCAGGCGCGCATCGATGCCTTCGCGGACGTGCGCATGACGGTGCGCGGCGGGCAGGTGATCTACGACGCCGCGGCGACGCCTGTCGTACCTGTTCCCGCACGCGACTGACCGGCGCGTTCGGTGGCAGGGCCGCGCGCTCCGTAGCTGCAGCGTGGAAGAAGGGCGTTCAAGATGTCCGTGGCGAGTGCGCTTAATTACATGGCGATGACGATCGAGGCGCGCACAGGTCGATCAACGGCATCCACATGAAGCGTGGATTACGGTCTCCTCATCCGTTTCAACGATGAAGGCAGTGATCCAACTGCGACGGATTTCATGAATTTGAACGCGCGTCGTTCACCATCTTCACGCCGCCTCGACGTACGCAAACGGGGGGTAACAGGCGGGTGCCGACATCGGCTGAAACGCCGCTATATTCCCAGCTCCCAGAAGAAGGAGGATTGGAATGTTCACCAACAAGCGATTCATGACGACGGCGCGTGTGCTCGGTGTGGCGATGGTGGCCGGCGTGGCCCTGAGCGGCTGTGCGACCTACGACGACGAGTTCGCAGGCATCAACTCGCGCCTGGACCAGCTGGACACGAAGGTGCAGGGTGCGGCGC
>NZ_JBGFFG010000506.1:0-2150 GCF_056175765.1 Pseudoxanthomonas sp. LjRoot204_2
CCGCCGGGCGGTACTTCGCGCACCGGCTGCGCGGCCGCCCGCACGAGGTCTTCGCCGCGCTGTTCTTGGACACGCGCCACCGGGTGCTGGCCTTCGAGGAGCTGTTCCAGGGCTCGGTGGACAGCGCCGAGGTCCATCCGCGCGAGGTCGCGCGGCGCGCGTTGGCGCTCAATGCCACGGCCCTCATCGTCGGCCACAACCATCCGTCCGGATGCGCCGAGCCCTCGGCCGCCGACCGTGCGGTGACGCAGCGCCTGAAACAGGCGCTGGCGCTGGTCGACGTGCGCCTGCTGGACCATTTCGTCATCGGCGACGGACCACCACAATCGATGGCGGCTCGCGGCTGGGTCTGAGGGCGCGCTGGCTGAACCGCGCCGATCCCCCGCAGGGAGCGGGAAAAACTAGAATAGGGGGTTCCCACGCAACACGACGGTCCTCCGTGAAAGCTTCCCTCCGCGCCTTGATCGCCCAGGGCATCGATGCCCTGCGCTCCGCCGGCACCCTGCCCGCCGACACCGCCACGCCCGAGTTCGTGGTCGAGCGACCCAAGACCCGCGAGCACGGCGACTTCGCCACCAACGCCGCCATGCTGCTGGCCAAGGCGGCGCGCAGCAACCCGCGTGCGATCGCCACCGCCCTGGTCGCCGCGCTGCCGGCCAGCGACGACGTCGCCAAGGTCGAAATCGCCGGCCCGGGCTTCATCAATTTCCACCTGAGCCCCGGTGCCTACCAGCGCGAAGTCACCACCGCGCTCGCCCAGGGCGCCGCCTATGGCCGCAACGACAGTGGTCGGGGCAAGACGGTGGGCGTGGAATACGTATCGGCCAATCCGACCGGCCCGCTCCACGTCGGCCACGGGCGCGCAGGCGTGATCGGCGACTGCATCGCGCGGGTGCTTGCCGCCAACGGCTGGGACGCCAGGCGCGAGTTCTATTACAACGATGCCGGCGTGCAGATCGACAACCTGGCCAAGTCCACGCAGGCCCGCGCCCTCGGCCTGGGGCCGGACAGCGACGGCTGGCCGGAAGACGGCTACCGCGGTGATTACATCGCCGACGTGGCGCAGGCCTACCTCAATGGCGATTCGGTCGAGGTCGAAGGCCATGTGGTCACCGGTGCCGGGGATCCGCAGGACCTCGACKCCATCCGCSGMTTCGCCGTGGCCTACCTGCGCCGCGAACAGRAYCTGGACCTGGCCGCGTTCGGCGTGTCGTTCGACCGCTACTTCCTCGAGAGTTCGCTGTACGCCGACCAGAAGGTCGAGGAAACCGTGCGCAAGCTGGTCGCCTCGGGCCATACCTACGAGGAAGGCGGCGCGCTGTGGCTGAGGTCGACCGACTTCGGCGACGACAAGGACCGCGTGATGCGCAAGTCCGACGGCACCTACACCTACTTCGTGCCGGACGTGGCCTATCACCTGAGCAAGTGGCAGCGCGGCTACGAGCGCGCGATCACAGAGCTGGGCGCCGACCATCATGGGTCGCTGGCCCGGGTGAAGGCCGGCCTGCAGGCGCTGGGCGAAGGCATTCCGCCGGGCTATCCGGAATACGTGCTGCACCAGATGGTCACCGTGATGCGCGGCGGCGAAGAGGTGAAGCTGTCCAAGCGCGCCGGCAGCTACCTGACGCTGCGCGACCTCATCGAAGAAGCGGGCGCCGACGCGACGCGCTGGTTCCTGATCGCGCGCAAGCCGGATTCGCAACTCACGTTCGACATCGACCTGGCGCGCGAGCAGAGCAAGGACAATCCCGTCTTCTACGTGCAGTACGCCCATGCCCGCGTCTGCAGCCTGCTGCGCCGCGTGACGGAGAAGGGCTTCGCGGCGTACGACGAGGCGGCCGGCATCGCCGGGTTGCCCGCACTCACCGACGWAGGCTCGCTGGCCTTGATGGTGGAACTGTCGCGTTATCCGGAAGTCGTGGAAGCGGCCGGCGCATCGCTGGAGCCCCACGCCATCGCGCAATACCTGCGCGAACTCGCCTATGCTTTCCAGGCCTGGTACGACGGCGAGCCGATCCTCGTCGACGATGCCACCCAGCGGAACGCGCGGCTTGCGCTGGCGGTGGCGGTTCGCCAGGCGCTGGCGAACGGACTTGACCTGTTGGGCGTCAACTCGCCCGAGAAGATGTGAGCGGAGAGCAGTAGATGGC
>NZ_JBGFFG010000507.1:0-2139 GCF_056175765.1 Pseudoxanthomonas sp. LjRoot204_2
GACTTGATGAAGGGATCGCGCACGCCGCGCTTGTCACCACTCATCAGGCGATAGGTGTCCAGGAACAGATCCAGGCGGTAATTGCCCAGCGGGCCGACGAAGGCGAACGGCCGTTCCTGGTCCAGGGCTTCGACGGCCTGGTGGAACAGCGAAGCGTTGCCTCGCGATACGAGCGCGAAGCCTTCCTTCTCAGTGTCGATCTCGCGCAGCTCGGTCGGAGCACCCAGGCCACGCAGGGTCAGGGGCTCACCCTTGATGCTCAGCAGCTGGTTGGCAACCTCGGCCACCGCAGGGCCGAAACGGAAGCTGCCGGTCAAGCCGAATGCCTGGTCGGCCCTCATCAGCTCCATGGCGTTGTTCGCACCGCGGAAGCTGTAGATCGCCTGGTGCGTGTCGCCGATCAGGAAGATCCGCGTCTGCTCCTGCGCCTCGATGATGGCCTGCAACGTCGGGTTCACGTCCTGAGCTTCGTCCACCAGCACGAAGTCATAGGGAAGACGCGGCCGCGAGAGCTGGTACAGCTTGAAGTAGCCGTCATGGAGCATGGGGATCGGGCTATTGATCTCCTGCATCTCGGCCCATACCCGCTTCGCATCCTCCAGGATCGCGGTCGGGCTCATCTCGCGCTCGGCGGGCGAACCGCCCAGCACGACGTGGCGCGAGCTCAGCTCTTCGTGGCGAGAGACCAGGAAGTTTTTGACGGTCTCGATCACTCGACCTGCGTACAGGTTCTCCGCGTCCGCCGGAACGCTCTTCAGCGAACCCGACTTCACGAGCAGATCCTTGATGTGGAAGGGCTTGATGTCGCCCTGCAGCTTCTGGCCGGCCTCACCGTACAGCCGACCCTTCGAGGCGTATGCCAGCCCATGGCCGGTCATGGCTTTGACGTTGCCGGGGAACGACTTGACAGCTTCGTCCTTGATCGCCTTGTTGAAGGCAATGTAGAGCATCTTGGACTGCGGCCAGGTACGGGCCAGGTGCTTGAGCGTGGACGACTTGCCGGTACCGGCGAAGGCGTTGGCCTTCACGATGCGGCCGCTGGCACCGCAAATGGCGGTCTGCTCGGGCGTCGGCTGGAACATCGGGGCGGGGGTCTGCGGGCTCGTCATTGCTCAACTTTCGTTAGAGTATCAATGACGCTATTTTTATACTACAACGAGAGTTGATGCACCCTCATTGCGCATCGCCCTGACTGTTACCTGTACTACGTCACACTTTTACCCGCTATCGGCCCTTGGCCGGGTGCGCCCCGGGCGGGGCGCCTCTACGCATGGTTAACTTCGTGCGCAACTAGCGGCCAGCTGCCGCGCGGCGGCGATCAGCCTCGTGGCTGAGCAAGATCACGCCATCGGCAAGCGGCATGCTGTTGTCTTCGTCTTCGCGCGGCGGAGCCTGCTCCGGGCCATGCCGCTGGACAATCTGGTCGTAGATCATGTCAGGGGTGACGGCGTACTCGCGCGCCGCCATCGCTACATCCTTCCACGTCATCTTCGGTTCCTGCTGCTCGAAGATGTGATCGAACTCGAAAGGTGCCAGGTCACGATCCATCAGCATCTTCCACTTCTCGGCCGTGGTGCTGATGGTGTGCGGCAGGCCTTCGCTTCCCAGCTCGACAGCGTCCCGCCACAGGGTTCCCACCACGTATTCCGGGCTGATCAGGGATTGCTTGTGGAATCCCTTCTCGACTTTGATCACCACGCGGACGCCGCGCCCGGACACCAGGAAGACCTGGCAGGTCTGCTTGGCCAGCCAGCTACGCGCCGGCGGTTCCACGCGCGTGATCGCACACTCCTTGAGCAGGCGCGCCATCACCACGAGCGGCCTGTACGCCGCCTTGGTGCTGCGAAACAGGCCGTCGCTGATCTGCCACATGTGCACACGATTCGGGTCCAGGTAGACACCATTGCCGACCTTCAGGCCAATCAGGTCCAACAGTCGAATCACCGAGTCCTTGCGCAGGTTGTCCTTCTTCCCGCTTAGCCATGCCAGTACATTGGCTCGGGGCAGATTGAGCACGACGTTTGCGATCGTGGCCAGATCGATGCTCTGTAGGGAAGCGAAGAGCTTCACGATCTCGTTAGCCTTCATGGGACGGTTGCTCATCTCGGGTCCTTGGCGGTGTGACGGTCAGCCCTGCAG
>NZ_JBGFFG010000508.1:0-2139 GCF_056175765.1 Pseudoxanthomonas sp. LjRoot204_2
GTCTACGCCGGCGACATGTTGGGCAATGTATGGAAGTTCGATCTGACCAGTCCGACCCCCGGTGCCTGGAGCGCAACGCGGCTGTTTACCGCTCAGGATGCCGGCGGCAAGGCGCAGCCCATCAGTGGTGCGGTGGCCCTGGGCATCCATCCTGTTACGAAGAAGCGTTGGGTATTCTTCGGTACCGGTCGTTACCTGACAGCCGAGGACGCGCAATCCACGAATGTCGATGTGCAGACGATGTATGGTTTCGTGGACGAAGGTGCCAGCCTTACCCGGGCGAGCCTTACGCCCCGCACCATCCAGGTGACCGAAGGTAACGTGCGGGCATTCGAGTCGAAGTCGGCGCTTCCCGCCGCTTCGAAGGGGTGGTACATCGATCTGCCTGTGCGTGGTGAGAGAATCATCCAGGATGCGCAGCTTGCGGCGCGGTTCATGGTCACTGCCAGCGTGATTCCCTCCGGCGATGCCTGCAATGCGAACGGCACGGGTTACATCAACGCGCTGGATGCGTTCACCGGCACGAGCGGTGGCATGTCCTACTTCGACCTCGATGGCAGGAATGGTACGGACGACACGTCCGTGAGCGGAGGTCTGCCGGTCGGTTCGGTGAACGTGGGCAACGGCATGCCGACGCTTCCCAACCTGCTCAGGGGTCTGCTGGTCGTGGGTGGCACGGGAGGCAGTGGCTTGAATTCACCGCAGACAGCCCGGCCACGGTGGGATCGGGCGTCATGGCGCGAGCTTCGGAGGGACTGACGGATGGAGATGCAGATGGATAGATCTATGCGCCAGGGTGCGAAGGCAGGGGCCCACGCCGGATTCTCGCTGATTGAGTTGATGGTCGTAGTGGCGATCATCGGCATCATCGCCTCGATCGCGCTGCCTGCGTATAACGAACACATTCGCAAGAGCCGTCGTGCGGCAGGAACGGCGTGCCTCATGCAGGCCGCCCAGCAGATGGAGCGTTTCTACACGACCGCCCTCGCCTACGACGGGGCGGGGTCGCCAGCAGCCTTCGCTTGCGAGGGGGACACCGCCCAGTTCTACACGGTGGCGCCCGCCGCAGTGGCCGCGCGTTCCTACACGTTGAGCGCGACGCCGATAGGTAAGCAGGCGGGCGACAGCTGTGGCACCCTCACCATCAATCAGGCCGGTACCCGTTCGCCGGCGACGACCGGCTGCTGGTAGATCACAGGACCAGTCTGACCGTCGGTCATCAAAAAAAAGCCGCATCTCTCGATGCGGCTTTTCTTGAATGTGGCGCCCGAAGTTGGACTCGAACCAACGACCCCCTGATTAACAGTCAAGTGCTCTAACCGGCTGAGCTATTCGGGCGGGGGCGCGTATTGTAGCCAGCGATTCCGGCGGGGACAAGCCTTGGCTTTTGTACCCGGTAATCTCGCGGGATGTCCGGCAGCCATCGCTAGTCCGGTCCCCGCAGGGCATTCAACACGCCGTGGAGAGGTCGCCTCGCACGATACGGGCTCGACCGCTGTTGTTCATGATGACGCTGCTGGCCACGTGGCCGTCGTAGCAGATCCGGATGGTCAGATTGGTGCCGTAACTCATGCCGGTGGGTTGGTAGCGGACCTGTCGGCGTCCCTGGGTCGAGATCATACGGATGAAGGGTGTTTCCACCACGGTCTCGTTTCTGTAGATGTCGTCACCGTCGTCGGGCTGGCGATTGCCGTCCGGATCGCGGAAAGAGAGCCAATGACCTCCCCAGTCGGTGTCCTGTCGGCACGTGCCGGCGCCATCGCTGGGGCATACCACGATCGGCACGTTGTGGCTGATGGCCGTCATGCGCGCCGATGCGAAGTGGGACACCAACAGGTTCGCGGTCGCATTGGCTTGCTGTCGAGCCCGGAACTCCCTCATCGACGGCAGGCCGATGGCGACCATGAGCGCCAGGACGGAAAGGGTCACAGCGGTTTCCATCAGAGTGAAACCTTGGGTATGCATGGTGGAGCCAATAGGACTCCTCCGGGCGGGAAGCGAGGGCATCCTTGCCATCGACAGCTCCTTTTGAATGGGGTGGGGTCAGGTTCGCGGTCGTTTGATCTGCTCGCCATCAGGTCCAGACCTGTCCGCATGTAGGAATTCGCCGCGGCTCTCGTCACGCCCCCTCGCTATACT
>NZ_JBGFFG010000509.1:0-2121 GCF_056175765.1 Pseudoxanthomonas sp. LjRoot204_2
TTCCGGTTCTGATCCGGCCCTATCGATAGATCTCGCTTATCGATCCCAGCGAAATGTTTCATTGGACGGCACGTGCGGGGCGCCCATACTTGAGACCTGTTCTCATCTGGAGCCCCGCCGTGAACAAGACCCTGAGCTTCGCGATCCTGCATTTCTCGGTGGCCTTCACCCTGGGCTACCTGTTCACCGGCAGCCTGCTGGTGGGCGGCGCGCTGGCGCTGATCGAACCGGCCTGCAATACCGTCGTTTTCCACTTCCACGAGAAGGTATGGAAGCGGATCGAGGCGCGGCGTGCCGCGAGAACCGTTCCGTTGCCTGTCTGACGCGTTCGACGCCGGTGCGGACCGGCTAAGGGTTGCCCAGCGACTTATCCAACGCCATGGACTCCTTTCTGCGCTGGATACATGTCGCGTCATCGACCGACAGCCCCGACTCCAGGTCACAGGGATGCATGGAGCGACCTGAGGCGGCGTTTTCCCGAAGATCCTTCAACATCAGCTGGCGGGTGCCCAACCACTCTCCGAGATTGACGATGCGCGGCTCGCATGTGGTGGGTTCGAGCACGGTGCCGGGCCGATCCCAAAACAGCAGCAGGAAATCTCCCGGCGCTACACCACTCATACAATTATTCCCCAACGGGTATTCCAATCGGGGTATAGCGGTGAGCGCCTTGCCMTTTATCTGCTCCACTAGCACGTAGCGGGCAACCACCCCGCCGATCTGATACGGCATTCCGTACAACCTGGCTGATGACGGAGTGTCGCCGAGAAAATTTCGCAACGCGGATTCACGCACAAGTTCGACAGCGGAAACCCGGACCAAGGCCACGTAAGCATTTCGCGCGGCAAGATCGTCGAGATCACGCGAACCCACCGGACCGCACTGGCACGCCAGCGCAGCAGCGCTGGCGGCCAACAAGACGCCCGCCAAACAGACTCGGGCGAGCAGGCGGATCACTTCTTCTTCGGAATGTACAGGTCGGTGATGGTGCCTTCGTAGACCTCGGCCGCCATCGCCACGGATTCGCTGAGCGTCGGGTGCGGATGGATGGTCGCGCCGATGTCGCCGGCTTCCGCGCCCATCTCGATCGCCAGCGCCAGTTCGCCGATCAGGTCGCCTGCATGCACGCCGACGATGCCGGCGCCGATGATGCGATGGGTGTGCTCGTCGAAGATGAGCTTGGTGGAGCCCTCTCCGCGGCCGATGCCGACCGCACGCGCCGACGCCACCCACGGGAACTTGCCGACGCCGATCTTCAGGCCCTTGGCCTTGGCTTCGGTCTCGGTCACGCCGACCCAGGCGATTTCCGGATCGGTGTAGGCCACCGACGGGATCACGCGCGCCACCCACTCCTTCTTCTCGCCGGCGGCCACTTCCGCCGCCAGTTTGCCCTCGTGCGTCGCCTTGTGCGCCAGCATCGGCTGGCCGACCAGGTCGCCGATGGCGAAGATGTGCGGCACGTTGGTGCGCATCTGCGCATCGACCGGGATGAAGCCGCGGTCGGTGACGGTCACGCCGGCCTTCTCTGCGTCCAGCTTGCCGCCGTTGGGCGAACGGCCCACCGCGACCAGCACGCGATCGAACGTGCCCGACGCCAGTTCCGGCGCCTGACCTTCGGTGGCGCTCTCGAAGCCGACGGTGATGCCCTTCTTCGACGCCTCGACCTTGGCGGCCTTGGTCTTGAGGTAAACGATGACGCCCTGTTTCTTCAGGCGATCGGCCAGCGGCTTCACCAGGTCCTTGTCGGCGCCCGGCATCAGCTGGTCCATGAACTCGACCACGGTCACTTCACTGCCCAGCGCGCGGTACACCGTSGCCATYTCCAGGCCGATGATGCCGCCGCCGACCACGAGCAGCTTCTTCGGCACCTCGGCCAGCTGYAGCGCATCGGTGGAATCCATCACGCGCGGATCGTCCCACGGGAAGTTCGGCAGCTTCACCGCCTGCGAACCGGCGGCGATGATGCATTGCTCGAAGCGCAGCAGCTGTGCCTTGCCATCGCTGCCGACGATCTCGAGCTCGTTCGGCGAGACGAACTTCGCCACGCCGGTCACCGTGCGCACCTTGCGCTGCTTGGCCATGCCGGCCAGGCCCTTGGTGAACTGGCCGACCACCTTGTCC
>NZ_JBGFFG010000510.1:0-2118 GCF_056175765.1 Pseudoxanthomonas sp. LjRoot204_2
GTGCCGCTGTTGCACCACGGCTGCGTGATCGTCGGCATTCCGTTCACTGAGCCGCAGCTCAGCACCACGCGCACGGGCGGCACACCCTATGGGGCCAGCCACGTGGCGGGCGGCGACGATGATCCGCAGCCCAGCGACGAAGAAGCCGCCCTCGCGCGCTCACTCGGTCGCCGCGTCGCCGATATCGCCCGTCGCCTGGAGACGCGCTGATGGACCGCTCACGCCTGCTGCTCGCCGCCCTGCTGCAACTGCTGGCCATCCTGTATGCGGTGTGGTTCTGGGGCGACCGGCAGTATACGCTGGCGCTGCTGGTGTTCGCGCTGCCGCCGATCCTGTTGATGATCGGGGTGATGGCGCGTCGGCGGACGGCGGCGTTCTGGGCCGGCGTGTTCGCGCTGTTCTGGTTTTCGCACGCGGTGATGGTGGCGTGGGCCGATCCAGTGAAGGCAGCGTTTGCCTGGGGCGGCATCGTGCTGTCCGTCGGCATCGTGCTGGCGACCAGTTGGCCGGCGTTCGCGAAGCGGTTCGGCAGGAAGGGCTGATGCGCTTCGTCGTGGCGCTGCTGTTCTGTCTGCTGGCGCCGTGCGCGTGGGCGCAGGACGCGGTGTGCGAACCGGCCGATGCCGTCCGCGCCGAGAACCGCGACGGCAGCGTGCTGACGGTGCAGACCGAATGCGTTTCCCCGGAAGTGCGCCGCTACGTCGCCACACTGGCCTGCGATGGCGGCCGCGTGTGCGATCGGCGGGAGGTGACGCAGGAGGTCGCCTACACCAGCATGGGCCACGCCAACCTGATCGACGTGGACGGCGACGGCATGCACGAGGTCGAGATCCGCGGCATGTGCGGCGCCGGCCCGAACTGCGAGGGCGAGGTGTACCGGATCGACCCGGCCACGCGCACGCTGCAGCACTTCTTCAGCGGCGGCTACTACGAGCTGCAGGTCATCGAAGGCTGGATGGTGGAAGCCGGGCGCAGCAGTTGCTGCAGCTGGGAATTCCATCTGTGGAAGCTGGATGCGCCGCATGCGCTGCCGCTGGAGTACGACACCATGGACCTGATGGTGCAGGTGGATGCCGGCGGGGACGAGGACGGGAACGTCACCGACGTGCGCTGCACCTTCACGCGGCAAAACGGCGATAATCGCGTGGTCGTCGCCCCACCGTCGCCCGCGCTGGAAGCGATCTGCGAGCACTACGGCGAGCCCTACGACCTGACTTCCCCGGACCCAACGCCAGGCGCGCCGTGAGCGCCGGCAGGAGCTTTGAGATGGATGAGCTGCTGATCGTCACCACCGGTGGCACGATCGACAAGATCTACTTCGACGACAAGTCCGATTACCAGATCGGTGATCCGCAGATCGGCATGATCCTGCGCGAGCTGGGGGTGACGTTCCGCTTCACGGTCATCCCGATCCTGCGCAAGGATTCGCTGCACATCACCGACGAGGACCGCGAACTGATCCGCGCGACCATCGCGGCGCAGCCGACGAAGCACGTGCTGGTGACGCACGGCACCGACAGCATGGTGCAGACGGGCCATGTACTCGCCTCGATCACCGACAAGACCATCGTCATGACCGGCGCCCTCAGCCCGGCCCGCTTTCGCGGCTCCGACGCGGAGTTCAACATCGGCTGCGCGATCGGCGCGGTGCAGTCGCTGCCGGCGGGGGTGTACATCGCGATGAACGGCCGGATCTGGGATCCGGCGAAGGTGCGGAAGAACGTGGCGGAGAATCGGTTCGAGGCGGTGTGAGGCTGACGAGCTGAWTGATGCCGCAGTAATGACAAGGCCCGCTGATGCGGGCCTTGTCGTTTCCGGAAGAAGGCGATGTCCTCCCGACGTGTCCCTCTATCGGAGGGCCAGACCTACGGCGGCGAAATGACAAACGCGCTGAGGCTTGCCGACAGCGGGACGGCCTTCGCACCCATTGCCTCATAGAGCGCGATGGCACGGTGGTTGCTGGACCGCACGTTGTTGATTACAAGCTCGTGGCAGCCCTTGTCGCGCGCTTTCTGCCGCAGTTGCTCGATCACCGTACTTCCATAGCCGCGCGAGCGCTGCCTGGAATCGATCTCGATCTTCTCCAGCACAAAGCTCCCGCCGGGTTCGAACCAGCCA
>NZ_JBGFFG010000511.1:0-2118 GCF_056175765.1 Pseudoxanthomonas sp. LjRoot204_2
GCACTGAAGCCGGTGTTGCCGCGCACGGCCGCCGAAGCGGAAGCGTTCCTCAGCGCGCCGGTGGAGACGTGGGCCGATGTGGACAACCCGCTGCTCGCCCACACCATCCAGACCTACTCGCCGCTTTTCACCCGTATCGACCCGAAACTGATCGACGCCATGACCGACGCCTCCAAGGACACCCTCGCCGCCGCGCCCGCACCCGCACCCGCCGTTACCGAGAAGAAGGCACAGGCGAAAGCTGACGTGCCGACCGAGGCGAAGGATGCGACCGGCCTCATCGGCATCGAGGATTTCGCCAGGCTCGACCTGCGCATCGGCAAGGTGCTGGAGTGCGGCTTCGTGGACGGTTCCGACAAGCTGCTGCGATTCCTGCTGGATGCCGGCGACTTGGGCCAGCGCCAGATCTTTTCCGGCATCCGCGCCAGCTACGGCGAACCGGACACGCTGGTCGGCCGCAACGTGGTGTTCATCGCCAACCTGGCACCGCGCAAGATGCGCTTCGGCCTGAGCGAGGGCATGATCCTGTCGGCCGGGTTCGACGGTGGCGCGCTGGCATTGCTGGACGCCGATGCCGGTGCCCTGCCCGGCATGCCGGTGCGGTGAGGCAAGAGCAGAGCGAAGAGACGTGAGGAACGAGCAGAAGCCGGTTCCATCCCACTCCTCGCTGATCCCCGTGGCAACCGCGGACCTGACCGAGCGCCTCGATCGCCTGCTGCCGCAGACCCAGTGCGGACAGTGCGGCTTCGATGGCTGCCTGCCCTACGCGCAGGCGATGGCATGCGGCGAAGCGGGCGTGGACCACTGTCCCCCCGGCGGCGATGACGGCGCGCGTGCGCTCGCACGGGTGCTGGGCGTACCGCCGCTGCCGTACGACCGCGCCCGCGGCACGCACAAGCCCGCAATGGTCGCGGTGGTGGTGGAGGCCGACTGCATCGGTTGCACGAGATGCATCCAGGCCTGCCCCGTGGATGCCATCATCGGCGGCGCCAAGCAGATGCATGTAGTGATCGATCCGCTGTGCACGGGCTGCGAACTCTGCGTGCCCGCCTGCCCGGTGGACTGCATTGTGATGGAACAGCCACCACCGCACGTGGGCCACGCGCGCGCAGGCGCCATTTCGTGAGCAAGCCGGCGCAGGGATCGTCCCGCGCCGGCTGGTCGATGCTACTCGAGGCAGGTCAGGAGCGCATCGTAAGTGTCGCTGTAACACCATTGACCCAGCGCTTCGAAATAAGAGTATCCGGCAGCCGTCAACATCATCGCCTCTCCCGCCACTTCACCCGATGCGCTTACGACGCTTGGCGAAAGCGAGCCCACAATTCCCGCTATCGCGTTCCCACCCAGGACAGCCGCATGCTCGGCTACAGTCAAGTCACGCATTCTCCAACTCCTTTTAGTTGACCATGATCGCCCCGCTTTCTTGCAGGACGACTCAACTTACCGGATAGGGCATGCGGGAGCAATCGCGTGATAGCGCGCGGGTCAACGCGGGCAAGCGGAGCAGATTCTCTCAACGGAGTAGCCCTGCGCGCGCAGCTTCTCGACCACGCCATCCTGGCCCAGCAAGTGCAGAGCGCCGACGACGACCAAGACATCATCACTGCCGCTTGCATCGAGGTGCTGACGGATTTTCGGCACCCATGCATCGTTCCGCGCGACGTTGATGCGCCGGTAAAGCTCGGGGTAGTCACGCTTCATGTCCGCCGCCATGCCCGCCCGCAGCAGTTCCGCATCGCCACGACGCCATGCGTCATGCAAGCGCAAGGTTTCCGTCGACCCTTTACCTGCTTGTTCTAGTGCATCCGCGAGCATCTGTAACTGCTCCTTCTCGCTCGAGCCATCCAGGACATCAATCTGCTCCTGTCCGGTCTCCAGGCCAGCGCTCGGCTTGCCGGACTCGGCGCTACGCTTGACGAAATGGTTGTCGAGCCCCAGCGCGGGATCCAGACCCAGCTTCCCCATTTCCACCATCGTCACCATCAAGGCCGCAAACCAAGGCTCCACTACCGAGAGCATCTGCGGCGACATGCCAAACTTTGGCAGCGCATCCCTATTCGCCTGAGCCCAACCGTCGAGTTGTTGCGCGATAGCTGGTGGCAATGCGGACTGAAGGGT
>NZ_JBGFFG010000512.1:0-2714 GCF_056175765.1 Pseudoxanthomonas sp. LjRoot204_2
GGCCCGTGCACGGATCCTCGTCGAGCCCGGGCGCGACCAGGAACCGCGCCTTCCCGCCAGGCCCCCAGTCGCGTTCGGACGCCCCCACGTACAGTCGGAAACCGCCGGGCTCGAGAACGCGGCGGTTGAAGTCCTTGAACATCGGGAACACCGCTTCGATGTCATCCCGGATGCGGTCGTAGTCGCCGACCAGGCCATCCCAGTCCACTTTCGTCTGCGGCAACGTCGCTTTCGCGATGCCGGCCACGATGGCCGGTTCCGAGAGCAGGTGCTCCGACGCCGGCGGCAGTCCACCCTGCGATGCATGCACCATCGACATCGAATCTTCCACCGTTACCGACTGCAGGCCGCTCGCCTGCAGGTCGCGCTCGGTGCGGCCCAGGCAGGGCAGCAGGAACGCCTGCTTCGCGGGAATCAGATGCGAACGGTTCAACTTGGTGGCGATATGCACGGCCAGGTCGAGCGTGCGCATCGCGGGAATCGTCGTCTCCGGGTCCGGCATCGCAACGGCCAGGTTGCCGCCCATGCACACCAGCGCACGCGAACGGCCGTCGCGGATCGCGCGCACCGCCTCGACGGCGTCGTGCCCGTGCGTGAGCGGGAACTCGAAGCCGTAGGTGCGCTTGATCGCATCGACCAGGGCCTGCGTTGGCTTTTCGGTGATCCCGACCGTGCGGTCACCCTGCACGTTCGAATGCCCGCGGATCGGCGCAATGCCGGCGCCCTGCCTGCCGATGTTCCCGCGCAGCAGCATCAGGTTGGCCATCTGCTGCACGTTCTGAGTGCCACGGCGGTGCTGCGTCATGCCCATGCCGTAGCAGAGGATCACGCGGTCCGCCCTGGCGTAGAGCTGCGCGGCGGCGGCGATGTCGTCGCGTGCCAGGCCGGAATGCCTGACGATCTCTTCCCACGTCGAGAGCATGCGGGGATGGTTGGTGCCGGGATTGTGGCCGAAGCTGAAGAGCGCATCGCAGTGCGCGAAATCGTCCAGCGTCACCGTGCCCTTGCCCACGCCGATGGATCCTGGCAACCCGACGCTGGTCGCCTCGTGGCACATGTTCGAACAGTCGGGAAAGTTGTTGGTGCCGTACTCGCGCACCATCAGCTGGTACAGGAAGGCCGCTTCGTTGGACGTGCGGCCAGAGGTGTAGAACTCGGCCATGTCGGGATGCGGCAGCGCCCGCAGCGCTGCGCCGATGCGGGCGAACGCTTCGTCCCAGCCGATCGGCACGTAGCGGTCCGTATCGGCGTCGTAGGCCATCGGATGCGTCAGCCGGCCTTCGTCCTCCAGCGCGTGGTCGCTCCATTCCCACAGTTCCGCCAGCGTGTGGCGTGCGAAGAAGTCCGGAGTCGCACGCTTGCCGGTGGCTTCCCACGACACCGCCTTGGCGCCGTTCTCGCAGAACTCGAACGACGACGTGTGCTTCGGATCAGGCCAGGCGCAGCCCGGGCAATCGAACCCGGTGGGCTGGTTGACGCGGCGCAGCGCCGAGGTCTCGCGACCGACCGCCATCTGGCTCTTCACCGCGCGGGCGACGGCGGCGAGTGCGCCCCATCCGCCGGCTGCGCCATCGTACTCGTCGATGCCCGGGACCTTGCGTTCACTCATCGGATCCCTGCCCTTGCATGTCGGAGAAAGAGACGCCTGCAGGATACCCGATGCCCTCGGACGGGTTGCAWGCGTCATGCATCGTGGCGCCTGTGAACCGGACGCTCAGGATGGGATTGCTAGCATGTCGACCTCGCCAGACCCGGTACCGCCTGCCTCCCGTGATCCGCCTCCTGCTTCCGCTCACCGCCCTGCTCGCCAGCGTTGCGCTGCTGCTGGGTGGAAATGGCCTGCTCGGAACGCTGCTGGCCATGCGCAGCCAGGCCGAAGGTTGGGGCGAGCGCACGACGGGCCTGGTGATGTCGGGCTACTTCGTCGGCTTCTTCCTGGGTACGTTCACGGCGCCGCCGCTGATCCGGCGCGTGGGCCACATCCGCGCATTCGCGTTCCACGCCGCGCTCGCGGCGGCAGCGGTGCTGGTGTACCCGCTGTGGAGGGAGCCGGTCGGATGGATGCTGCTGCGCGTGGTCACCGGCATGTCGCTGGTCGGGCTGTGCACCGTGATCGAAAGCTGGTTGAACGCGCAGGCCGCGCCCGAGCACCGCAGCCGCGTGTTCGGCGTGTACATGGTGGTCTCGCTGCTCGCCCTGGCGGCCGGCCAACTGTTGCTCGACCTGCAGCCTCCGCGCAGCCCGGTGCTGTTCAGCGTCGTGGCGATCCTGTTCGCGCTGGCCATCCTGCCGGTCAGCGCGACACGGCTTTCGCCGCCGGTGATGACCGTCGCTCCGAAGGTGCACCTGCTGGAGATCTGCCGGGCGGCGCCGAGTGCGGCCGCCGGCGCGGTGCTCGCCGGCCTGGCGCTGGGCGCGTTCTGGGGCATGGGCGCGGTGTATGCGGCCTCGCTGGGCCTGGATCGCGCAGGCATCGGCACCTTCATGGCGGTGACCATCATCGGCGGCGCTGCCCTGCAGTTGCCGATCGGCCGTCTGTCCGATCGCAGCGACCGCCGCAGCACGTTGGCGCTGGTCGCCGCCGCAGGCGCCGCCACTGCCCTGCTCGCGCTGCGTTTCGAGGGTCAGGCGCACGCCCTGTTCTTCCTGTTCGGCGGTCTGGCCTTCGCGCTGTATCCGCTGGCCGTCGCGCACCTGCTGGACCGTCTGCCGGG
>NZ_JBGFFG010000513.1:0-2095 GCF_056175765.1 Pseudoxanthomonas sp. LjRoot204_2
GTGGTGCTTCCTGCCACCGCGCCCCGCGTCCGCGCAACGCGTCCTCGAGCTGCCACGGGAACTCCTTCGCCCAGCGCTTGCCGAACACCGCTTCCTCTTCATTCGTGAAGCCCGTCATCGCCTTGCCTGCAACCAACATCGTTCCATCGCCGAGCTTCACGTCCACCAGCGCGGCCGGCCCATGGCAGACCGCGCCGATCACGGCGCCCTGCATGTAGGCTTCGGCCAGCAGCGACGCCAGCGCGTTGTCGCGCGGCAGATCGAACATCGCGCCCTTGCCGCCGACGACGTAGATCGCCGCGTAGTCCGCCGCTTTCACGTCGCGCGTCGAACGCGTCGCCCCCAGCGTACGCATGGCCTCTGCATCACCGAGCAACGCCGCGTTGAAGGGTTCCTGCGCGTTGTACTTGTCGGCTTCCACGGCACCGCCCTGCGGACTGGCGACGTCCACCTTCAGTCCATTGGCCCTGAAGATCAGCCAGGCTTGCGACAGTTCGTCGAACTCGTAGCCGGGACGGGTCTTGCCCTGGTCGCGTCCCTCACCGCTGACGACGATCAGCACCTTGTCCGGCACGGCGGCGTGCGCTGGCAGTACCACGACGAAGCAAATCAGTGCGCCCAGCCGGCGCAGGGCGTTGGGAATCAGGGACATGGGACGGATCTCCGAGGGAAGGCCGCCAGTGTCCCGCGCCCGGATCAACCAAGCTTCAAACGCGCGCTACCAACCCGTCTGCGGGCCGAACACGTAACGCTTCAGTGCCTTGCCGAAGCTGCGCGCATCGGTGACGGTCTCGGCATGCAGGCCGGCGTCGCGTGCGCCCTGCACGTTGGTGAACTTGTCGTCGACGAACAGCGTGCTGCCGGCGTCCCAGCCCAGCACGTCGAGCGCACGCGTGAACGTCGCCGTCGCCGGCTTCCGCATCTGCAGTCCGCCGCTGGTCAGCACCCGGCCTTCGATGCGGGCCGCCATCGGCGCGACGATGCGGGGGATCGCGCGCGTCATCATGACGCCGTTGTTGGTCAGTACGCCCAGGGAGAGAGCGGGGTGCAGCGCCGCGATGCGCTCCAGCACGCCGTCGATGGCCGTGCTGCCCGCCATGCGTGAAGCCAGCCAGGCGTCTTCATCCACCACCGCGCCCAAGCCCTCGCCCAGTCGGCCGAGATAGGCGGCGGTGTCGATCGTGCCGCTGTCGTACTCGGTTTCCAGGCCCGAGACGAACAACACCTCGCGCACCCGTTCGGAGGCGCAACCCGCATGCGCGGCGAGGTGCGCGATGCGCACGTCGTGCCGGTAGTGGGCCAGGACGCCGTCGAAATCAAACAGCACCTGGTGGATGCGGGGCTTCATCCCGCGGCGACGACCTTGAAGGCCTCGCGGGCAGCGGCGATCGTCGCGTCAATGACGTCGGGCGTGTGCGCGCTGGACATGAAGCCGGCTTCGAACGCCGACGGCGCCAGGTACACGCCGCGTTCCAGCATCGCGTGGAAGAAACGGTTGAACGCCGCCGTGTCGCAGGCCACTGCCTGCGCATACGTGTCCACTTGCTGGTCGGTGAAGAACAGCCCGAACATCGCGCCGACGCGCGTGGTGGTCAGCGGCACGCCGGCATCGCGTGCGGCGGCTTCCAGGCCATCGCAGAGCGTCGCTGTCGCCGCGGCGAGGCGGTCGTGGAAACCCGGCGCCTGGATGAGCTCCAGCATTGCCAGACCCGCGGCCATCGCCACCGGATTGCCGCTCAGCGTGCCGGCCTGGTAAATCGGGCCGGCCGGTGCGATCTGCTGCATCAGGTCGCGACGGCCACCATAGGCGCCCACCGGCATGCCACCGCCGATGATCTTGCCGAAGGTGGTCAGGTCCGGCGTGATGCCGTAGTGCGCCTGCGCGCCGCCCAGCGCCACGCGGAAGCCGGTCATCACTTCGTCGAASAYCAGCAGCGTGCCRTGCTGCGTGCACAGGGCGCGCAGGTGCTGCAGGTAGCCTTCGCGCGGCGGCAGGCAGTTGGCATTGCCGACGACGGGTTCGATGATCAGGCAGGCGATCTCGCTGCCGTACTGTTCGAACAGCTGCGTGGCGCCTTCGACGTCGTTGTAGCTC
>NZ_JBGFFG010000514.1:0-2090 GCF_056175765.1 Pseudoxanthomonas sp. LjRoot204_2
GCCCTACATTTCGCTTGCCGATGCGATCGGCCCGATTACCCAACCACTCGACAGTAGAGACAGGACACATGGCAAAGAGCACCAAGAAGGCCGCGCCGAAAAAGGCCGCCAAGAAAGCTGCACCGAAGGCCGCCGCCAAGCCGGCCGCCCCGAAGCCGATCAAGGAAGCGCTGAGCAAGTCGGGCCTCGTCGCCCACATCGCCGAAGCGACCTCCGTGGCCGCCAAGGACGTCCGCGCCGTGCTGGCCTCGCTGGAAAGCGCCGTGCACGCCTCGGTGAACAAGAAGGGCGCGKGCGCCTTCACGTTGCCCGGCCTGCTGAAGATCACGGCCGTCAACGTGCCGGCCAAGCCGAAGCGCAAGGGCATCAACCCGTTCACCAAGGAAGAGCAGTGGTTCGCCGCCAAGCCCGCCACGGTGAAGGTCAAGGTCCGTCCGCTGAAGAAGCTGAAGGACGCCGCCGCCTGATCGCGGCGCACCTCGCGTGACACGAACGGGACGGCCATGCCGTCCCGTTTTTTTTTGATGCCGCTGGCCGCCCTTGCGAAGCCCCGGCATCGCCCGCACGTCATCCTTCATCTCCCCACGACAAGGTGCTCCGCGCATGAAGATCCAGGGCTTCCTCGACCATCTGCTGAAATCCTCCAGCGGCAGCGGCAGCGTACTCAACGCCGACTTCGGCAAGGGCGCGATCAGCGGCGGCGCGCTGGGCCTGCTGCTGGGCAAGAACAAGACCACCCGCAAGCTCGCCACGTATGGCGGCCTGGCCGCGATCGGCGTGATGGCCTATCGGGCCTATGGGGACTACAAGCGGCAGCAGGGCGGGTTCGCCGCCGGCGCCGGTCCGCAGACCGTGGATCGCCTTCCGCCGCCGCAGGTGGAGCTGCACAGCCAGGCCATCCTCACGGCGCTGGTCGCGGCAGCGAAGGCCGACGGCCACATCGATGCGCGCGAGCGCGAAGTGATCGAAGGCGAATTCGCCCGACTCGGCACCGACGGCGATGTACAGCAGTGGCTGCATGCCGAGCTGGAGAAGCCGCTGGATCCGGCGGACGTCGCGCGCGCCGGCAGTACGCCGGAGATCGCGTCGGAGATGTACCTGGCCAGCCTGATGGTCGCCGACGAACAGAGTTTCATGGAGCGCGCCTATCTSGATGAGCTGGCGAAGCAGCTGAAGCTGGATCCGTCGCTGAAGGCGCAGCTGGAACGCCAGCTGGCGCAGATGCAGTCCTCTCCGCAGGGCTGATCGAATGGTGCGGCCCGCCGCGCGGCGCCTGAGGCGCTTGGCCTGGACGCTGTTGTCGCTGGCCGTGCTGGCGATGCTGCTGGCGTGGGCATGGGGCCGGCCTTTCATGGCCCCTGCCCGCATGCTGTGGGATATCTCGCGGGCGCCCGCGCCGACCGCGTTGCCCGTTCCCGTCGAGGGAGTGCGGGCGCGACAGGTGGCCGACACGTTCGGCGCGCCGCGAGGCCGCGACCGTACCCATCAGGGCGTGGATATCTTCGCCAGGCGCGGCACGCCTGTCGTCAGCGCGACGCGCGGGATCGTGGTGTCGATCCGCGATGGCGGACTGGGGGGCAAGCAGGTGTGGGTGCTCGGCCCGGGACGCGAGCGCCACTACTACGCGCACCTGGACGACTGGGCGCCCGGCCTGGCCGACGGCCAAGTCGTGCACCCCGGTGACGTGCTGGGGTTCGTCGGCACGACCGGCAATGCGCGAGGCACGCCACCGCACCTCCATTACGGCATCTATGGCGCCGCTGGCGCTTACGATCCGCTCCCGCTGTTCACGGCAGGCGCGGCCACCGCGACCGTCGACTGAACCGCCGCGCCGCCGGGCGGAACAGTCCATCGCGGGGGCGACGCTCGTTACCCACGGCGTGTGGGCCTATCTTTGATTCGTCCCCGACGCGTGCCTGTACCGCTGCCATGCCCAACGACTCCCACCGCTATCGCATCACCGTCACGCCGATTGAGGGCGATGGCCAGCCCTCCCCCGGCCGCTGCACCATCGAATTCGAGCATGGCTGCCACGACGACTGGATGCGCATCCTCGAGAACGTCCAGCGCCAGCGCGGCCTCAGTGGCGA
>NZ_JBGFFG010000515.1:0-2088 GCF_056175765.1 Pseudoxanthomonas sp. LjRoot204_2
AAGATCACTTGGCTTCGACGAACACGTATTCGGCGCTGCTCGGGGCCACGGCGGCCTTCACGCGCTCGCTGTCCTCGGCCTTGCCGATGAACAGCACGCGCACGCCCTTGAACGCATCGGTCTCCACACCGGTGAACGCGGCGACCGCCAGGTCGGCGATCTTGGCGCTGTTCGGCGAGCCGAACGCGATCAGGTTGCCGCTGCTCACGCCGCGCGCGACGGCGCCCTTGGCCTGCTCCAGCTGGCGGCCATACTTGGCCTCGAACTCCGGATCGGTGTCGGCCGGCAGGTAGTACACGTAGGGCGTGTTGGTGATCGTGCCCATGTTGGCGTCGACCACCTTGCTCAGGTATTCCTTCCACGGACCGTCCTCGGTCGTGGCCGGCGCGACCAGGGCGACTTCGGCCGGCTCGGCCGGGGCTTCTTCCTGCTTCTTGCACGCTGCGAACGGCAGCACGAGGCAGGCGGTGAGCATGATGCGGCTTGCGAACTTCTTCATGGGTAATCCCCCTCTTGGTAAAGCGGTTATCGGAATCGTGGCGCTCAGGCGCCCTGCTTGTGGTGCTGCCACTGCGCCTTGAGCGCGGCGGTGACGGCCGGCGGCACGAACCCGGACACGTCGCCTCCCAGCCGGGCGATCTCGCGCACCAGCGACGAGGAGATGAAGCCGTACTGCTCGGCCGGGGTCAGGAACAGCGTCTCGACCTCGGGGATGAGGTGGCGGTTCATGCTGGCCAGCTGGAATTCGTACTCGAAGTCGGATACCGCGCGCAGCCCGCGCAACAGTACGCCGCCGCCCACGTCCTTGACGAAATGGGCCAACAGGCCGTCGAAGCCGCGCACCTCGACGTGCGGATGCCGGGCCACTGCGTCGCGGGCCAGCTCGACGCGCTGGGCGAGCGGCAGCGCCGGGCCTTTGCCCGGGCTTTCCGCCACCCCGATGATCACGCGCTCGAACAGCGGCGCAGCGCGGTCGATCAGGTCGATATGGCCATTGGTGATGGGGTCGAACGTGCCGGGATACACGGCCGTCCGGGTGCGCGCCACAGTCATTCAGTCGTCGCCGGCGGATCGTCGGGACGCAGTGTAGCAGCGGGCTGCGGGGCCGGGGTCCGGTACAGGGCGTAGCGCACGTCCCGGGTGCGGCCTTCCCGGTGCAATATCCAGCCCGCGGGGACCGTCGGCACCCGGTCCGCCGGGGACTCCACGTAGATCCACGCATCCGCCGCCAGCCGGGGCACGAGCGCGGCCAGCGCGCGCTCCCACAGGCCCTCGGCGAAGGGCGGATCCAGGAAGACCAGGTCGAAGGTGTCGGCGCACCCGGCCAGCCACGCCAGCGCTTCCGCCGCATGGACCTCGGCATCCGCCGAGAGCTTCGCCACCGCCTCGCGCAACGCCATGGCCAGGCCGGGATCGCGCTCCACCAGCACCGCCTGTGCGGCCCCGCGCGACAGCGCCTCGAGCCCCAGCACGCCGGTCCCGGCGAACAGGTCGAGTGCGCGAGCGCCCGGAAGCGCCGGCATCAGCCAGTTGAACAGCGTCTCGCGTACGCGGTCGCCGCTGGGCCGCAAGCCCGGGCGGTCCGGCACCGCCAGCTTCGTGCCGCGCCAGCGCCCGCCGATGATGCGCACGTAGCCGAGGCCACGCGGCGCGGGGACGGGAGCGGAGGGTGGCCGGCGGGCGCTGCGGGACATCGGGGAAGGGGGCGACGGAAGGCTCCGCATGATACGGCCCGGCCATGACCGGCGGGGCTTGGCCCCCCTCCGCGGCCCCGCCAGGTTGAGAAAGCCACGACCGGCCCATACACCGGACGCATCGGCCGCTGCGCGCGGCCCAGACGAATGCCATGGAGCACGACCGCGATGACCGTTGAAACCCGCAAAGAAACCCTGGGCTTCCAGACCGAGGTGAAGCAGCTGCTGCAGCTGATGATCCACTCGCTGTATTCGAACAAGGAAATCTTCCTGCGCGAACTGGTGTCCAACGCTGCCGACGCCGCCGACAAGTTGCGCTTCGAGGCGCTGAAGGACCCGAAGCTGCTGGAGGAAGACCCCACCCTGCGCATCCGCGTCGGCTTCGACGCCACCG
>NZ_JBGFFG010000516.1:0-2085 GCF_056175765.1 Pseudoxanthomonas sp. LjRoot204_2
ATCCTAACAGGCGGGCGCTTGCGCCGTACGCGGACGGCGCGCGGGCGTACGGGCCTGGCAGGCCCGGGCATACGGTGGCGGGGGCGGCTATACTCATCCGTTGGCGTGCCAGCAGGCAGGCCGGATTGCCGTGGAATCAAGGCCTTGGCAGTCGAAGCTGATCCCATTTCATACTTGCGGCAGCGCGTCGGACCGGTCCGGTCGCGGTGCCCGGAAGACACCGCCGCATGCGCCTTTCCACCATCAAGCTGTCCGGTTTCAAGTCGTTCGTCGATCCCACCGTGCTCCACCTGCCGACCAACATGACCGGCGTGGTCGGCCCGAACGGGTGCGGCAAGTCGAACATCATCGACGCCGTGCGCTGGGTCATGGGCGAGAGTTCCGCCAGCCGCCTGCGCGGTGACTCGCTGACCGACGTCATCTTCTCCGGATCGGCGGCGCGCAAGCCGGTGTCGCAGGCTTCGGTCGAACTGATCTTCGACAACAGCGACCACACCATCAGCGGCGAGTTCGCCGCGTTCAACGAGATCTCGGTCCGGCGCCTGGTCAGCCGTGACGGTCAGAGCAACTATTACCTCAACGGCACCAAGTGCCGTCGCCGCGACATCACCGACCTGTTCCTCGGCACCGGCCTGGGCCCGCGCAGCTACTCGATCATCGAGCAGGGCATGATCAGCCAGATCATCGAGGCCCGCCCAGAAGACCTGCGCGTGTACCTGGAAGAAGCCGCCGGCATCTCCAAGTACAAGGAACGCCGCAAGGAAACCGAGACCCGCATCCGCCACACCCGCGAAAACCTGGACCGCCTCAACGACCTGCGCGAGGAGATCGGCAAGCAGCTCGAGCACCTCAAGCGGCAGGCCAAGCAGGCCGAGCAGTACAAGGCGCTGCAGGAAGAGCGCCGGGTCAAGGACGCCGAGTGGAAGGCGCTGGAATACCGCGGCCTGGACGGCAAGCTGCAGGGCCTGCGCGAGGCGTTGTCCCAGGAAGAGACGAAACTGCAGCAGCTGATCGCCGAGCAGCGCGAAGCCGAACGCCTGCTGGAAACCGACCGCGTGCGCCGCGAGGAGGCTGCCGAAGGTCTCAACAAGGCGCAGGGCGAGGTCTACCAGGTCGGCAGCACGCTGGCCCGCGTCGAACAGCAGATCCAGCACCAGCGCGAACTCGCCGACCGCCTGAAGCGGGCCCGCGACGAGGCCCACAACGCGCTGCAGGAACTCGGCCAGCACATCAGCGGCGACCAGACCCGCCTCGACGTGTTGCGTGAATCGGTCGCCGATGCCGAACCGCAGCTCGAGCAGCTGCGCGAGGAGGACGTGTTCAGGCAGGATGCGCTGCGCGAGGCCGAAGCCCGGCTGGCCGACTGGCAGCAGCGTTGGGAAACCCACAGCCGCGACTCCGCCGAGGCCTCCCGGGCCGGCGACGTGGAGCGCACGCGCGTCGATTATCTCGACCGGCAGTCGCTGGAAGCCGAACGCCGTCGCGAAGCGCTGGCCAATGAACGCGCCGGGCTCGACCTCGATGCGCTGGCATCCGCGTTCGAACAGCTGCAGCTGCAGCACGACACGCAGAAGGAATCGCTGGAGTCGCTGACCGAGCAGGTCGAGGCGCGCAAGCAGGGCGCGGCCGATGTGCAGGAACAGCAGCGCGCCACCCAGGCCGAACTCTCGGACGTGCGCAAGCGCGCGCAGGAAGCCCGCGGTCGACTGTCCTCGCTGGAAACCCTGCAGCACGCTGCGCTGGGCCAGGAACAGGGCGCCGCGATGAGCTGGCTGGAGGCGCGCGGCCTGGACAATGCCTCGCGCGTCGGCGAGAAGCTGACTGTCGAGCCCGGTTGGGAGAACGCCGTCGAAGGCGCGCTCGGCCAGCTGATCGAAGGCGTGCTGGTCGATGCACCGGAAGCGCTGGTCGATGCCTTGGGCGAACTCGGCGATGGCCGCATCGCGCTGGTGTCGGACGACCGCAGCGACGTTGCCTTCGCGCCGACGTCCCTCGCGGCCAAGGTGCAGGGCCCGGCCGCGATCCGCCGCCTGCTGGCCCGCCTGCACGTGGCCGACGACCTCAATGAAGCCCGCCGTCTGCAGT
>NZ_JBGFFG010000517.1:0-2082 GCF_056175765.1 Pseudoxanthomonas sp. LjRoot204_2
CGCCAGGATGATCACAACGCGTGTACTGCCCAAGTTGCCCCCTGTGGTCGTTCCCTGATGATGTGCCTGCGGCGTCAGCGGCCGTCAGCAGTCTTGCCTTCCTGCCTTGCGGTCGTGTCGATGAGGACGTACTGGTCGTTCTTCTGCCAGCGGGGCAATCCATCCTGCAACTGGATGCAGGGTTGCCCGCCACAGGACGTGATTGTGACGTGCTGCAACGCCTCCAGGACCTCCGCATCCACCTTCGCCTGTTCCGAGCGCTTCACGTTGTGCCACGCGACGTAACCGGTGCCCGCGACCATCAGGACACAGGCCGCTGCGAGTGCGCCCACCGACTGCGCGCCGAGAAAACGCGTACGTCTGGCGAATGTCGACTGTTCGTGATCGAGCTTCTCGATCGCCTGGCGCAGCCTCGACACCGTGTCGTCGATGCTCTGCGTGGCCGCGGGAACCTCCTGGGCCAGCGCTTCCCGCATCGCACGCCGCGCATGATCACCCATCTCGCGCGTGCCTTCCTCGAAGGCTTTCCTGACATCGAGCGCGGACGACTTGAGCTCCTGCGCGGACGCCTCCTGTGCGTTGGCGGCCCTGTTGCACTGGTCCGTCAGGTGCGCCGCCAGCAGGGCGGCGTTGGCGACGAAATCTTCCATCTTCGACTGTTCCATTTCGTTCCTTGCAGCGCGCGCGTTACTCGACTAGCTCCGCATCAGCATGATGCATGAGATGTTTTACGTTCAAGGTGCTTCGCCGCGCAACGAAGTCGTGTAGGAAAATTCCTACATCCAGCTGAAGTTTCGCGTGTATCCATTGATCGCGTCACGCAAGCGTTCATCGCAGTGAAGAATGATTTCACATTGGATGTGACGTCGTTCCTGCTTTCACATCGATCTTCACATTCATGATCGTACCTGTCGTTTCGATTTAATCGTATTGCAACAAGTGCCTTGTTTTATAGGGTTTTGATGCGATACGCGATGCGGGGTTGGAACGACATAAACATGTTTACGTTTCTTCTCGTGTTGACGTCGCAAAAACCCGTGGCTATGTTCGGCTCGACTGGCGTGATGCAGTGCGCGGCCGCAATGTGCGACGCACGTTAAGCGCTTGAAGGAAATGCAAGGAGCTTCGACGCATGGATGCGGTGACAGGGGGCAGTGCGCAGGACAGTTGCCTGCGCAGTGCGATGAGCACGGGATCATTCCTGATTCCCGCGCATGCTGGCGCGCATTGCCGCCCCGAAACATTCTTCAGTGCCGTGACGCGTTTCCCGAGAGGCGCGCAAGGGAAGTGGGTTGCTGACGATTGCAGAAAGGTGGATTCGTGATCCGAAACGTCGTTTTCCGCAGGATGATGGTGTCGTGTTTCGTGGTGCTGGTCGCGGGGTGCGCGACGCCGCAGGCGGCGGATATCCACGGGCGCTGGCGCCCGGTGAACCGGTTTGCCGAGGCGCCCCAGGCCATCCCGCTGCAGCAGGCTTACATCTACCAGGCCTCCCCGGCGGATGGCACGCTCAAGACCATGCTCACCCGCTGGGCGAAGGACGGCAGCCTTACGCTCGCCTACCTGCATCCCAACGACTACACGCTGCACGCGCCGGTCGCACAGATCCGTACCGGGAGCCTGGAGGATGCCGCCGCCGCGCTCTCCGCTGCTTACGCCGACCAGGGCGTTCGTGTGGTGATCGAACGCCCCCGGATCATCGTGAGCCAGGCGTCGCTACCCTCCGCCGACGTGACGCCCGCTGCGTCGCTGGGCGACTGACGGCGACGGCTCGCGCATGTTCAAGAAGAAAACCTCTTCTCCCGAGATCGACCGTGCCGTTGCGCATGGTGTCAGCTTCGAGCTGACACTGGCGGAACGCGCAAGCAAGAGCGAGCGTCGCGCATGGATGGTCGCGTGGTCGGCCATCCTGATGTCGTTGATCCTGGCGGGCGGCTATTTCCTCTTCCTGCCCCTCAAGGAGAAGGTGCCTTATCTCGTCATGGCCGATCCGTACACCGGTACGGCCAGCGTGGCGCGCCTCTCCGGCAACTTCCAGGACCGCGACGTCACGACCGAAGAAGCGATCAACAAGAGCAACGT
>NZ_JBGFFG010000518.1:0-2075 GCF_056175765.1 Pseudoxanthomonas sp. LjRoot204_2
CAGTGGGACCCAGCATTGGCAGGTCTTCGACGACCGCGACTATCCGTACGCGGTGAACCCGCAGTTCAAGGCCTGGCTCCCGCTCACGCGGCTGCCCTACAGCTGGCTGGTGTACACGCCCGGCAAGCGGCCGCAGGTGATCTTCTACCAGCCGTTCGACTACTGGCATGTCGTGCCAGGTGCACCGAGTGGCTGGTGGGTGGACCACGTCGATGTCCACATCATCCGCAAGCCGGACGAAGCGGCGGCGCTGCTGCCGCCTGCGGCCCGCAGTGCGATCCTCGGCGAGCCGCAGAGCACGCTCGGCGACTACGCGCCGAACAATCCCGAGCCGGTGATCCAGTACCTGGAATACCAGCGCTCGTACAAGACGCCGTACGAGATCGCGCTGATGCGGCAGGCGCAGCGCCTGGCCGTGCGCGGACACCGCGCCGCCGAAGCTGCCTTCCGCGCGGGGGAGAGCGAGTTCGGCATCCACATGGCCTACTGCACGGCGGTGGGCCAGGACGCCAATGACCTGCCCTACGGCAACATCATCGGCCTCAACGAACACGCGGCGATCCTGCACTACATGGAACTGCAGCGCGTGGCGCCCGATCCGCTGCGCAGCTTCCTGATCGACGCCGGCGCCAGTTTCCATGGCTACGCCAGCGACATCACCCGCACTTACGCCTTCGACACCGGTGGCGACTTCCAGGCGCTGATCGACGCGGTGGATGCCGCGCAGCAGCGCATGTGCGCCGGGGTGCGGGCGGACGTGGATTACCGGCAGTTGCACGTGGATGCGCACCACACGCTGATGGGCATCCTGAAGGACTTCGGCGTGATCACGGTCTCGCCCGAAGCCGCGGTCGCTACCGGCGTGAGCGCGGCGTTCTTCCCGCACGGGCTGGGCCATCCGATTGGCCTGCAGGTGCACGACGTGGCCGGCTTCGCCGCGAGCGATCGTGGCGGCCGCATCGAACGACCCGCCGGCCATCCCTACCTGCGCATGACCCGCGTGCTGGAACCGGGCATGGTGGTGACCATCGAACCCGGCCTGTACTTCATCGACCTGCTGCTGGACGAGGTCAAGAAGAACGACCACGCCGCCAGCGTCGACTGGACGCGCGTCGACGCATTCCGCCCGTACGGCGGCATCCGCATCGAGGACGAAGTGCTGTGCACCGAAGGCGATGCGGACAACCTGACGAGGCCGGCGTTCGCGGAAGCGGGCTGACGCGGCGATTCGCAACGCGATCCCGTCCACCCACCGCTCGACGTCATCAGGTATCTCCATGGATAGCGACCTGATCGTGATGGCAACGATAGTCCTGCTGACGGCCGCGGGCCTGGTGGCCACCGTACTGCTGCCGGCGTGGATCGCATGGGCGATTGCTTGGCGGTCCGGCATGCCACGGTCCTGCAGACGGTCGTTCGCTTTCGCATGCCTGCTGCTGAGCTATGGCGTGATGGTGTTCGCGGCCGCGTTGCTGCTGCCGCTGGAAGTCCTCAAGACATTCATCGCCTCCGACCTGCACGCACGCGGCTACCTGGCGCTCGCCAATGGAATCTTCGTGGCCGCCGAACACGGTACGCCTATCGTTTCCTGTACCGCAGCCTTGGTCGCCGCTGTTGTCATTCCTCTCAGGCTGCGCAGGCATTGGCCCGCGATCACGTCCGCTGTCGCGGACGGCCCCGCCTCACCCGCGCTCCAGCGCGACGCGGATGCGTAGCAGCGGACGCTTGGCGCGCTGTGCGACAGCGTCGTAGTCCGGAACGGATCGAAGGCCGCAAGCGGGGACGTGCCGCGTAACGCATCCCGGGTGCGTTACGCTTACCCGGGCTACGGTCGCTAGACGTGCGCAACGGGGTTATTCATGGTCGGACAGCGCGTGAAATTCGGGTTATACGCCTTTTTGTTCGCGTCCTGCGCGCGTCAGGACATAGGCGTGCAGGCACACGACGCCTTTATGGAGGCGATGCGCACGATGTCCACTTCGCCTCACTACGTCAAGATAAGACTGGTGGACCCTACACGCGGGATCACCAGAGATACCTGCGTGACAGCCAATCTCCTCAGGGGCGCTCTGCAC
>NZ_JBGFFG010000519.1:0-2075 GCF_056175765.1 Pseudoxanthomonas sp. LjRoot204_2
GGCTACCTGGGCAAGGCCGGCGACGCCACCGAGCTGATCCGCGCCGTGCGCGATGTCGCCCGCGGCAAGCGCTACCTGGGCAGCAACGTGGCGCAGAACCTGGCGCTGCACACCGTGGGCGGCGACGCGTCGCCATTCGATGCGCTATCGCCGCGCGAACTGGAAGTCGCCATGCTGCTCACGCAGGGCATGCGCCAGGAAGAGATCGCGCGCCGGCTCAACCTCAGCGCGAAGACGGTCAACACGCACAAGACGCGCCTGTTCGAGAAGACCGGCGTGCAGGACAACATCGCCCTGGCGCGCTTGGCCGCTCAGTGGGGCCTGATGGACCCGACACGGTCGCTCTGAGCGACCGGCAACGCGCGGACGGAGCGGGCGCGCCTTGGGTCGTCCTCAGAGGTCACTCCCGCGCAGGAGGGAATCCATGGCCTGTTCGAGCCGCGATACGACATGCAGGCAGCAACGGGGCTTGGCGTCCGCGGATCGGCGGTGGACTGACCGATTCGACCACGACGCCGTCATTCCGGCGCACGCATGGAATGCCAGGCGTGCGTGAGGATGGGCGCTAGCGCGCAGGCTGCGCCTCTGTTCTTGCTTCCATCGCCGCGGTGCAGGTCTGCAGCGAGTCCACCATGGCGTCGGCAAGCTGCGTGGCGCGTGTCTCCAGCGCGGCGCGCGCTTCGCCTACGGCGGGCACACCCAGCACCGCGATCTCGTAACGGCTGCCGCCGTGCACGAACAGGCGGTGCACGGAGAGCGAATGGAGCGGTTCGTCGGGTGCGTTCAACAGGGGACGTGCAACCGGGAAGGGTGCGTCCGGGTCATCGTCGCCGATATTCAGCAGCCGCAGCCGCACCGTGGGGCCGAACGAGGATGTGCCGGTATCCACGCGGTAGCGGTCGGCCGACGCGACCGCAGTGACGGCGCGCGAGTTGTTGTATTCGCGCTGCAGCAGCCCGCGGTACTCGTCGGCGGCACTGCGGTCTCTCGGCAAGGTGGAGGTGACCACGTAGGCGCTCATATCGTTCTCGTAACGCAGGCGGTAGAACGAGATCGCGCCGCCGCCCAACGTGCCGTGCACGACATCCCGGGCCGGTCGGATGGGGGGCATGTCGATGCAGTACACATCGAGGAAGGTCCACTCGAACAGGAGCGACTGCGCGCCGCCCGTGCCCTTCATCTGGTAGGGCCCCTCGGTCCATCCCCCGACGCTGCGCTGCTGGGCGTCGGCCGGGAGCGGCGGCGTGGACAGGAGGGTGGCCGCCGCGACGGCGACCAGGACACGCGCCGCGCGTGCAGGCAGGGAGGGTCGCTTCATGACAGGCATCCATGCACTGGGAACATGGAACGACTGTATTCGCATCATTGCGTCACTGCCACCCGCTGGTGTCCGGCGCCCTGAAACGACACTGGCCGCTTGCGCGGCCAGTGTGTGTTCACGCCAGGAAACGCGGCGCGTCAGGCGCTGCGCTCTTCCGTGCTGTCATCGTCCTGACCGTCGGCCGCGGCGATCCCGTCGGCAGGCTTGGCCGGTGTGACCACCGGTTCGAACAGGCTGCGCGTGACCGACGGCGGCGTGTCTGCATCGGCGACGAAGAACAGCGAGCCGGTGGCCGGCGCGCTGATGGGCTTCGGCACGACCGGGGGCGTCGTCGGTGCTGCGGGCACCACCGCTGCTTCGGTATCGGCGACGGTGGCCTCGTTCACGGCATCGACCAGATCGATCTGCACGGGCTCGCTACGCACGGCGGCGATCGCCGGGGTCTCCACCTGCGTGTCCGCCGTCTCGACGGCGGCGACCGGCGCTACCGTCGCGACGGCCTCGACGACCACGGGGGCCGGTTCCGCGGCGATCTCGGCCTTCACCGTCTCGACGATGGCGACCGCGGCCGGGGTCTCATGCTGCACGGTGGCGGTCACCTCGGGCTGGATGCGCGCGGCTTCTGCCTTCACTGCGTCGATGACCTCGACGGCTGCGACCGCCTCGGTCACGACCGGTGCAGGCACGCTCGCGGGAGCGGGGGCGACGTCCGCTTGGGCGTCGGATGCAGTGGCCGCAGTCGCCACGACCGGTG
>NZ_JBGFFG010000520.1:0-2073 GCF_056175765.1 Pseudoxanthomonas sp. LjRoot204_2
TCTTCTCGGCGGCGACCACGATGTCCTCGCCACGCAGCACCTGCCCGGCCTTGGCCGCGACGTACAGCGAGACGATCTTGTCGAAATCCTGGTTGGGCCGCTTGCCGAGGTCGCTTTCCGCGCCGGCGACCGGCGTGCCGCCGGGCAGGCCGAGTTCGGGCTGGCTGACGCGCTCGCCACTGTAGTCCTGCACCTGCTCGCTCGTGTCGTCGCCGGCAAGGCTGGGCTCGACGCGCGCGGTATCGCGTTCGGAGGGATCCAGCCGGCGGCCCTGGCTGGGTTTCTTGGGACGACCGAACAGGAAGATCGCGACCAGCAACAGGATGCCGGCGACGATGATTCCGATACGAAGCATGGCCATGTCGGACACAGGGGATTCTCCGGCAAGGTGGAATGAAGGGTCAGGCGGCGCCGGCCAGGCGGGCGGCCTCTTCCAGGTCCACCGACACCAGCCGGCTGACACCGGGTTCCCGCATGGTAACGCCACTGAGCTGGTGTGCGGCTTCCATCGTCGCCTTGTTGTGCGACACGAAGAGGAACTGCACCTTCTCGCTCATCTCCTTCACCATGTTGGTGAAGCGACCAACGTTGGCCTCGTCGAGCGGTGCGTCGACTTCGTCGAGCAAGCAGAACGGCGCGGGGTTCAGCTGGAAGATGGCGAAGACCAAGGCCACCGCGGTCATTGCCTTTTCGCCACCGGACAGCAGCGAGATGTTGGACACGCGCTTGCCCGGCGGGCGCGCCATGATGGCCACGCCGGTGTCGAGCAGATCCTCGCCCGTCAGTTCCAGATAGGCGTGGCCGCCGCCGAACAGGCGCGGATACAGCTGCTGCACGCCCGCGTTGACGCGATCGAAGGTGTCCTTGAAGCGGCCGCGCGTCTCGCGGTCGATCTTGCGGATGGCTTCTTCCAGCGTCTCCAGCGCGGTGGTGAGGTCGACGTGCTGCGCATCCAGGTATTCCGAGCGCTGGCTGGCTTCGCCGTACTCGTGGATGGCGGCCAGGTTGACCGGCTCCAGCCGGCGCATGCGGCCATCGATCTGGGTGACGGCCTGTTCCCACTCGCGCACGTCGGCCACCTCGGGCAGCGTGTTGATGACGTCCTCGAGCACGAAACCACCGGCGACCACGCCTTCGGAGAGCTGTTCGGCCTTCAACGCGAGCGCCTGCTGGTCGAGCTTGCGCTGCGAGATGCGCTCGCGCTGCGCCACGGCCTGTTCGTCGCGCTGCTGGCGGGTCTGTTCGTACTTGCGGAGTTCGTTGTCGATGCTTTCCAGCAGGGAGCGGGCCTCGGCAAGCTGGCGATCGGCGGTGACGCGATGCTCCAGCGCCGCCTGGCGCTGCGCTTCCAGTTCCTGCACCGGCGAATCGCCTTCGCTCAGCTGCAGCGTGAGTTCTTCCAGGCGCGAATCGAGGTGGCCACGCTGGCCGCCCATGCGATCCAGTGCCTGGCTCAACGACACGATCTGGGTGCGTTGCGACTCCAGCGTCAGCGCCAGCGCGTGCGCGGCGTCGCGCGAGGCGCGCGCGGCCTCGCGAGCCTGATCGCGCGCGTCGACCAGCTGGCGGCGCTCGCTTTCCAGCGCCTGGCGGGCGGATTCGAGGTCGCCCATGCGGGTCACGGCGTCTTCGAGCTTCGCGCGGGCTTCGCGGGCCTGCTCGCGGCTGGTATCGAGCGTGTCGACCAACTGCGCGATCTCGCCATCGATGCGCTCGAGGCGCGTGCGCGTAGCGTCCACCTTGCCCTGCTGGCTTTGCAGCTGGCCGGCCAGCTCGGACACGCCACGGTGCGCCATGTACAGCGTGCGCTGGGCGTCTTCGCGCTGCTGTTCGGCGGCGAGCAACGCATCGCGCAGCCCGGCCAAGCGTTCTTCCAGCTCCGCTTCGCGTGCCTGCAGGGTTTCGATCTCGGCGCGCAGCGACTGGATGTCGCGCTCTCGCAGCAGGGCGCCCTGCTTGGCTGCGCCGGAACGCAGCACGCGGACCCAGCCGGCCCCCAGGCGTTCGCCGTTGCGCGTGATGACGGAATCGCCCTCGCCCAGCTGAGACTGCAGACGGCGGGCTTCATTGAGG
>NZ_JBGFFG010000521.1:0-2073 GCF_056175765.1 Pseudoxanthomonas sp. LjRoot204_2
GGGCAGGAAGGCCCCGAAACCGCTTTTTTTTCGCTTTTTTCGTGTTTTTCTGTCGCCGCGTGTCGGAAATCGCCTGTCGGCATGACCAAATCACCTTTCGCATGCGTCGATGCGCAAGGACGGTCGCCACCACCGCGACCGCATGACGCACCCCGGCTCACTCGTCGTCGTGGCGCGGCTTGTACGCGTCGACCAGCTTCTGCTGCACGTTCGGTGGTACCGCTTCGTAGTGGCTGAAGTCCAGGCTGTAGCGTCCCTGGCCGGCGGTCATGGACTTCAACTCGGCCGCATAGCCGTCCAGTTCCGCCAGCGGCACCTGTGCCTTCACCACAATCCCGTCGCGCACCGCGTCGGTACCGTTGATGCGGGCGCGCTTGCCCGCGAGGCTGCCGGTGATGTCGCCCACCTGTGCCTCCGGCACGACGACTTCCAGATCGACCACCGGTTCCAGCACCTGCGGCCGCGCCTTGGCGATGGCGTCGAGGAAGGCCTTCTTTCCGGCCGCGACGAAGGCGACTTCCTTGCTGTCGACCGCGTGGTGCTTGCCGTCATGGACGACGACCCGAATGTCCTGCAGCGGATAGCCCGCCAGCGCGCCGCTGCCCAGCACCTGCCGCACGCCTTTCTCGACGGCCGGCAGGAACTGGCCGGGAATGACGCCGCCTTTCACTTCGTCGACGAATTCGAATCCGCTGCCCCGGGGCAGGGGCTCGACGCGCAGCGAGACTTCCCCGAACTGCCCCGCGCCGCCGGTCTGTTTCTTGTGGCGATGGTGGCCTTCCGCTTTCGCGCCGATGGTTTCGCGATACGCGATGCGTGGCGGTCGCGTCGTCACCGCGACACCGTGACGGTCCTTCAGCCGCTCCAGCATCACCCTCAGGTGCAGGTCGGAGAGGCCTCGGATGACGGTTTCGTTCAATTCCGGCTGGTGTTCGACGATGAACGCCGGATCCTCTTCGGCCAGCTTCTGCAGCGCGAGAGAGAGCTTCTGTTCCTGGCCCTTGCTGGCGGCTTCGATCGCCAGGCCGAACATCGGCCTGGGGAAATCGATCGGCGCCAGGTGGATGTGGTCCTCGTCGTGGCTGTCGTGGAGCACGGCGTCGAAATGCAGGTCCTCGACCTTGGCCACGGCGGCGATGTCGCCGGGGATGGCCTGGTCGACTTCCACGTGGTCCTTGCCCTTGAGCTTGAACAGATGGCCGACCTTGAACGGCTTCTTGCCGTCGTCGACGAACAACTGCGTGTCCTTCTTCAGCGTCCCCTGGTACACACGGAAGATGCCCAGCTTGCCGACGAACGGATCGTTGACGATCTTGAAGACATCGGCGATGACGTGCGCGCGCGGGTCGGGCACGGCCTCGATCGACTGCGGGCCGGCGCCGTTGAGCTTCACGAACGGCGGCGGATTGGCCTCGGCCGGATTCGGGAACAGGCGTTCGGCCACGTCCAGCAGTTCCTTCACGCCCACGCCCGTGCGCGCGGAGGCGAAGCACACCGGCACCAGGTGGCCTTCGCGCAGGCACTGTTCAAAGGCATCGTGCAGCTCTTCGCCCGACAGGCCGCCTTCGCCCAGGTCCAGATAGTGCTCCATCACCGTTTCGTTGATCTCCACCACCTGGTCGATGATCTTCTGGTGCCAGTCGGCGACATCGCCCAGGTCGGACGTGCCGGTCGATTGCCAGAAACAATCGATGACCGCCTTGCCGCCGTCGGCAGGCAGGTTGAGCGGCAGCACTTCGGCGCCGAACTCCTCGCGCAGCGCGGCGAGCACACCGGCGCAGTCCGCACCCTCGTGGTCGATCTTGTTGATGACGATGGCGCGGCAGAGGTTGCGCTGGGAGGCGCGATCCATCAGCCGTCGGGTGCCGTGGGCGACGCCGCTGTCGGCATCGACGACGATCAATGCGGTTTCCACGGCCGACAGGGCCGACAGCGTCGGGCCCCGGAACTCGGGATAGCCCGGTGTATCGATCAGGTTGACGTGCATGCCGCCGTGGTCGGTGCTGGCGATGGCGGTGTCGATGGAATGGCCACGCGTCTTCTCGATCGGATCGTGATCCGAGACGGTCGTGC
>NZ_JBGFFG010000522.1:0-2068 GCF_056175765.1 Pseudoxanthomonas sp. LjRoot204_2
GCCCAGCACGCTGCCTTCGCCGAGCGTGCTGCGTGCGCCGACCACGACGAAGGGGCCGACGTGCGCGCCCGGCGCAATCCGCGCGCTGGGATCGACCACCGCGCTCGGGTGGATGCCGGGTGCGCGGGCGGACTTGTGTTCGAACAGCGCCGCCATCTTCGCGAACGCGGTGTAGGGGTCCTTGGCGACGAGCACGGTGCCGGCCGCATCGGTGGCGTCCTCGGCACGCAGCACCACCAGGCTGGCCCGGCTGTCCGCCAGCTGCGCGCGATAGCGGCTGTTGGCGAGGAACGCCAGCTGGCCCGGCTCGGCACGCGCCAGTGTCGCCACGCCCTCGATGGGCAGGCCGGCGTCGCCGCGCAGCTCCAGTCCGAAGCGGGCGGCCAAGTCGCCGGAAGTGAAGGAGGGCAGGGTCATAGGGCGCGTAGTTTAGCCCCACCGCCCTGGAACCGCTCCACGGGGGCGTATGGTGGAAACGAAGACGGGGAGCTTGCGCCCCCCCGTCAGGTCGTCATGCCGGACCGGAAGCCCGCGTCAGAACGCGCCGCCGAAGGTGAACTGCAACCGCTCGAGCTCGTCGCCCTCTTCCTTCTTGATCGGGAAGGCGTAGCTGATCGAGATGGGACCGACCGGCGCGCGCCACAGCAGCGAGATGCCCGTGGAGGCGCGCAACTGGCCGGCGTCGAAGTTGTCCACGCCGTCGAACACGTTGCCGAAGTCCAAGAACGCCGCGATACGCGCCGCGTTGGAATCGAACAGCTTCGGGAAGATCAGTTCCACCGAGCCGGTGGTCTTCAGCGAGCCACCCAGCGGCTGGCCGCGATAGCCCGAGATGACCTCCGAGCGCGGACCCAGCGTGTTGTCGCGGAAACCACGCACCGAGCGCGTACCGCCGGCATAGAAGTTCTCGAAGAACGGCAGGCCGGTTGCCACCAGGGTGCGGTCCAGGGTGCCGCCATCCGCACACGTGCCATCCGCGGCCGGCGGCGTGGTGGTGCCCTGGCCTGGGATCTGCGGATCCGAGCCGTTCGCGCGGCAGATGTACCGGTAGATGTCGGAGCCGTAGCTGTCGCCGTAGCCGATCTCGGCACGCGTGTTCAGCACCAGCGCCGGGCTGATCGACCAGTACTTGGAGAACTCGTAGTTGAGCTTGTAGTACTCGACCGTGGAACCCGGTAGCGCGATTTCCGCCGACACGCGCTGGTAGGTGCCGCCCGTCGGCATGAAGTAGTCGTTGCGCGTGTCGCGCGCCCAGCCAAGCTCCGTGCGCCAGGCATGGAAGGTGCGCTGGCCGACGGCATTGATGTAGTCGATGATCGAAGACGGCGTGGATCCGCCGAAGGTCAGGATTTCATTGCTGTCGACGCCGAACAGCAGCGAGACGGTGTCGTTCTCGGTGATGGGCAGGCCCAGCACACCCTGTGCCGCGGCGCTGGTGGTCGAGTACTGCGCGGTATTGAAGTCCGAGTAGTCGAACTCGCGCCACCACAGGTTGTAGCCCAGCGACATGCCTTCGTCGGTGAAGAACGGGTTGGTGTACGAGAACGAATAGCGCTGCAGGTAATCGCTGCGCTGCGCTTCCACCGATACGCGGTTGCCGCCGCCGAGGAAGTTGTTCTGCGACAGCTGGATGGAGGTGGTCAGGCCGGAGAGCTGGGAATAACCCAGGCCGAACACGAAGCTGCCGGACGTGGTTTCCTTGACGTTGAAGACCACGTCGACCTGGTCGGACGTTCCCGGCACCGGGGTGGTCTCGACATCGACCGTCTCGAAATAGCCCAGGCGGCGCAGGCGCACGCGCGAGCGGTCGACGGCCACCTGCGAGAACCAGCTGCCTTCGAACTGGCGCATCTCGCGGCGCAGCACTTCGTCGGACGTGCGCGTATTGCCCTTGAAGAGGATGCGGCGCACGTTGACGCGCGGACCCGGCACGACCTGCAGGTTGATGGCGACGGTGCGGTTTTCGCGATCGATGGTCGGGATCGGCGTGACCTGCGCGAAGGCGTGGCCGATGTTGCCCAGCGTCGAGGTGATCGAATCGGACGTCATTTCCAGCAGGATGCGCGAG
>NZ_JBGFFG010000523.1:0-2058 GCF_056175765.1 Pseudoxanthomonas sp. LjRoot204_2
ACCTGGAACCTGGAACAGCTGGCTGGAGAACGAACCGTCCAGCAGSTTGGTGCCGTTGAACTCCGACTGCTTGGCCACGCGATCGATCTCGGCGGTCAGCTGCTTGACCTCGGCGTTCAGCGCGGCGCGGTCGGAGGAGGAATTGGTCGCGTTGGACGACTGCACGGCCAGTTCGCGGATGCGTTGCAGGTTGTTGCCGATCTCGGTCAGCGAGCCTTCGGCGACCTGCGCCAGCGAGATGCCATCGTTGGCATTGCGCACGGCGACATCGAGGCCCCGGATCTGGGTGCTGAAGCGTTCGGAGATCGCCAGGCCGGCCGCGTCGTCCTTCGCACTGTTGATGCGCAGGCCGGACGAGAGACGCTGGATGGTGGTGGCGAGAGAGGCGCCGCTGGTGCTCAGGTTGCGCTGGGCGTTCAACGACATCGTGTTGGTGTTGATGACCTGTGCCATGGCGCGGACCTRTGGAAAAGAAGAAAGGGGTTACAACAGAGAAGGAATGCCCGGCGCCCGCCACCAGACCGGTGTGGGGCGGAGAGGTGGCGGGGCCACCTCTCCCGGCGCGAAACGGAGGGAGACGAATCCTTCCGGGGTGCCTGCGCCAGGCAACGATTCCCGTGAAGCGGTTTAGCGGAGCAGGGACATCACGTTCTGGGGCACTTGGTTGGCCTGGGCGAGCATGGCCGTACCGGCCTGCTGCAGGATCTGGGTGCGGGTCAGTTCGGCGGTTTCCTTGGCGAAGTCGGTATCGCGGATGCGGCTGCGCGAGGCGGCCAGGTTTTCCGAGCTGGTCTGCAGGTTGGCGACCACCGAGGTGAAGCGGTTCTGCACCGCACCCAGGTCGGCGCGGGCGCCGTTGACCGAGGTCAGCGCGGAATCGACGATTTCCAGCGCCTTCTGTGCGCCTTCCACCGAGGTGATGTCGAGATCCTTGACGAACGAGGCCGTGGCGGTCGCTGCGGCGGTGGTCGTAGCGGCCGTCAGGCCCGACCCGGTCACCGTGCCACCCACCACCAGGTCCTTGCCGGCCTTCACCGAGTTCAGGGTCACCTGGTCGGCGGTCACCGACGCGTACACGCCGGTCTCACCCATTTTCGCGTTGATCGCGGTCGCCAGCGTCTTGGCGATGTCGTCGCCGCTGGTGCCGTTGGTGTAAGCGACGGTGTCGATCGCGATCGCGTTGATCGTCAGGCCGGCAATGCTGCCGTCCGCGCCTGCGTCGGCGATCGCCGTGCCGGTGACGTCGGCGGCGAACTTGATGTTGCCCAGCGACTGCGAGCGCGCGTCGACCACCTTGTCGATGGCGATGGCCTGGCCGGCGTTGGCACCGACCTGGAACAGCTGGCTGGAGAACGAACCGTCCAGCAGCTTGGTGCCGTTGAACTCGGACTGCTTGGCGACGCGGTCGATTTCCGACGCCAGCTGCTTCACTTCGGCGTTCAGCGCGGCGCGGTCGGAGGAGGAATTGGTCGCGTTGGCCGACTGCACCGACAGCTCACGGATGCGCTGCAGGTTGTTGCCGATCTCGGTCAGCGAGCCTTCGGCGACCTGGGCCAGCGAGATGCCGTCGTTGGCATTGCGCACGGCGACATCGAGGCCGCGGATCTGCGTGCTGAAACGCTCGGAGATGGCCAGGCCGGCCGCGTCGTCCTTCGCGCTGTTGATGCGCAGGCCGGAAGACAGGCGCTGGATGGTGGTGGCGAGCGAAGCGCCGCTGGTGCTCAGGTTGCGCTGAGCATTCAACGACATCGTGTTGGTGTTGATGACCTGTGCCATGACGGAGTCCTGGAAAAAGGGAGAGTGAAGCGGGGTACGCGGAGCAGAAGCGGGGAGGAATGCCCGGCGCCCGCCACCAAGCCGGTGGAGGGCGGACGGATGGCGGGGCCATCCATCCCGGCGCGAAACGGAGGGAGACGAATCCTTCCGGGACGCCTGCGCCAGGCGACGATTCCTGTGAAGCGGTTAGCGGAGCAGGGACATCACGTTCTGGGGCACCTGGTTGGCCTGGGCCAGCATGGCCGTACCGGCCTGCTGCAGGATCTGGGTGCGGGTCAGTTC
>NZ_JBGFFG010000524.1:0-2054 GCF_056175765.1 Pseudoxanthomonas sp. LjRoot204_2
GAGTAGAACCACCCTCTTCCGCTGACGCATGCACCTCTTTGGTGAAACGTTGGATGTTTTTCGGTGTCGCGACACCGTTAGTGAGAGAAGAACCACCCTCTGAGGTGGAACGTTGGACCTTAGTGAGAGAAGAAACACCGATTTAGGCGGAACGTTGGACCTTTTTCGGTCTCGCGACAGCTTTAGTGAGAGAAGAGACACCGTAAGTGTTAGAAGAAACCCTCTCGGAGGGTCATGTGAGGCCCTTTTTGGCTGTCGCGAGGATGTTTGTGTGAGAAGAAGGTGGGCCAGGGCCAACCCTACGCCCTCCCGGCGGGCGATACGCCGCGATGATCGACGTTCGTGGATGGGCAACGCCCGGCTGAAATCGGATCTGATCTGCGCCCAGCGGTTGGCATTATCGGCGTCGCATCAGGCAACCGCCACACGCCATGCAGGTGGTCGCGCAACATCACGAGGGCCAGCACGTCGAATGGTCGTGCCGCCCTCGCTGTGCGGAATGCTTCGCACAGCAAGTCGGCACGAGCGACCAACAAGCGACGACGGCGCTCCAGCAGGTTCACGGTGAAGAAGTAGGTGCCGCCTGGAAACGATGAGCGGCGGTAGTTTGACATGACCGCAACGTGCCTGCGTCATGACTTGTGCGCTGTCGTCCCAGCCAGCGCATCGGTCTCGGACAAATCCGACACCTTCCCAACGCAAACCGGTGAGCCAAGGCCCACCCTACGAGATGCGCTCTCACAGCCCCGCAACCGACTACGCCACCACACGTAGGGTTAATCCCTCAGTCTCGCTTGCTCGCTCTTCAATCGTTCCGATATCTCTACATCAAGAGAAAATGCGTGAACTTCCCATATCTGAAGCGGAAGAATCATCGCCCTCAATAGCGAATTGCAAACAAGTCCCGCCCAGACAACGCCAACCCATAGAGGAAGATGCGCGCCGTCCGCGCTTATGGCGACAGAAAAAAGACAAAATAATGAAGAAAATATATGGGAAACAAGAGTAATGCACTGAGATAGAACCAAGTACGAAACTTTGTCCCGCACGGTTTGTAACTCATCACTGCTTAATGCAGACAACCCATTTGGCTTCCCAGTAAACAATATTGTTGTAATCATAAATCCGGAAAGAATTGCAAGAACAGTCAACGCTGCCCGCAGAAGATCGCCGTCTAGCAATGGCAATACTCCGTACACATACTTATTGAATAGATAAAAAAATAATGAACCAAGCCCAAAAGGAATCAGTAATGACCAGAAAGTCTTTGCTACCCCATGAGCTGTCTTAGCCAATGTACCCCATAAATCATGACCAGCCTCAGCGGCAGCCAACCACTCATCAGGAACGAGAAGATTCTTAATCTTCATCATCCGACCCTGCGAGGTAGTACCCATCCCTTAGGTCGCCATCCACATTCAACGGCCCCTTCTTCTTCGGATTTCTCAATGCGATGCTGTAATGGACTAATGCCTCATGAACCTCATTTGCGTAGGGCCTACCAAACATGTCAGCACCTATGGTGTAACGCTCTTGTTCGCGATACTGACTCAAATCGGTGACTGATGTTCCACCAGGAAAAACAATCTTGACATTGTCGATAGCTTCTTCGTCTTCAAATTCATCGAAAATTGCGTCAACGTCTTTTTCGTTCAAATTTGAATCATCAGAAGACCAACTAATTTGAACCTTATCCGCACCGCGAATACCTTTCCTGACACCAGACAGCAGCTTGGCAAACTTGTTTGTTGACTTCACTTTCGGCACGAGTATTGAGGCAACAACCTTATCTACACCACCTTTCGACGCAATGATGCTATCCAAGCGCTCAGAACCAACATTGACGAGATGAGGAACAGGGTGCTTTGGATCTTTTAGAACGTTTCGAATTATCGTTTTGAGAAGGTGAGGCAGCACTTGAACGGCCGAAGTGTTACCCGCCTTCTCAACAATCACAGCTTTTCCAAACAAAAGAACTCTAAATCGATAGAGAGCCTCGTCACTTGCAGCCTTCTTAGCTATACCTTTCTTCGCAGCTGCCAACTGGACAGCAT
>NZ_JBGFFG010000525.1:0-2054 GCF_056175765.1 Pseudoxanthomonas sp. LjRoot204_2
GCCCGTGTCGCTGGTGTACGACGACGTGGTGCAGGAAAACCCGATCCTGAAGGGCTTCCCGCTGTTCGACCTGGAGCAGGTCGAAGTGCTGCGCGGCCCGCAGGGTTCGCTGTTCGGGCGCAATACGCCGGCCGGCGTGGTGAAGTTCGAATCGGCCAAGCCGTCGCAGGAAACCAGCGGCTACGGCAAGGTCGGCGTGGGCAGCGACAACATGTGGAACGTCGAAGGCGCCGCCGGTGGCGCGCTGAGTCCGAACTGGTCCGCGCGTGCGTCGGTGCTCTACCAGCGCCGCGACAACTGGGTGGAAAACACCTATCCGGGCCCGAGCGACGGTTTCGAAGGCTATGACGAMTCCGCCGGCCGCGTGCAGTTCCTGTACGAAGGCGACGGCTTCGAAGCGCTGCTCAACGCGCATGCCCGCAAGCTCAACGGCACCGCGCGCCTGTTCCGCGCCAACATCATCGACCCGGGCACCAACAACTTCGTCCCCGGCTTCGACGAGGACAAGGTGTCTCAGGATGGTCTGAACTATTCCGAACTGGAGTCGCAGGGTGCCAGCGCACGCCTCAACTGGGACATCGGCGACTACAAGCTCTATTCGATCACCGGCTACGAAAGCGTCGAGACGATCAACCGCGGCGATATCGACGGCGGCTACGGTGCGGTGTTCCTGCCCGATTCCGGTCCGGGCGTGATCCCGTTCGCGTCGGAAACCGCCGACGGCATTCCCGACCATTCGCAGTGGACGCAGGAGTTCCGGATCGAATCCGAATACGCCGGTCCGTGGAACTGGCAGGCCGGCCTGTTCTACTTCAAGGAAGACTACCAGGTCGAAAGCTTCAGCTACGATTCGTTGAACAACAGCGCACAGGATGGTTACCAGCGCATCCGCCAGACCAACGATGCCTGGGCCGTGTTCGGCGCCGCGACGTGGCAGGCGACCGACAGGCTGGAGCTGCGTGCTGGCCTGCGTTACACCGTCGACGAGAAGAAGCTGACCGTCGAGGATTACTGGAACACCGGCTTCGCGGCCTGCGTCCTGGCCGGCAAGTGCACGCTGGCGCAGCTGGCCGCGCTGGAGCCGGATGGCGATCTCTCCGCCTCACCGGAAGACAAGAAGTTCAACTGGGACCTCTCCGCCACGTATGCGGTCAGCGATGACGTGAATCTGTATGCGCGTGCCGCGACCGGCTTCCGCGGCAGCAGCATCCAGAGCGCGGGTGCGTTCAACGCCAAGTCCGTCGCCGGTCCGGAAACCGTCACCTCGGTCGAGACCGGCATCAAGGCGGATTTCTGGGACAAGCGCGCGCGCCTGAGCGCCGGCGTGTACTACTACCGGGTCAAGGACCAGCAGCTGACCGCCGTCGGCGGCGCYGCCAACGCGAACATCCTGCTCAATGCCGAGAAGACGGTGGGCAAGGGCTTCGAACTGGACATGCAGGCGTACGTGCTGGACAACCTGCTGCTCACGCTGGGCAGCAGCTACAACGACACCGAGATCCAGGACAACGATCTCGCCGTTGCCGTGTGCGCCGCCTGCACCGTCACCGATCCGCGCAACACCGGCGGCCTGGCACTGATCGACGGCAACCAGCTGCCGCAGGCCCCGAAGTGGGTGCACAACCTGACCGCACGCTACAGCGTCGGCCTGGGCGACGGCAGCGAGCTGTACGTCTACACCGACTGGGCCTATCGCAGCGAAGTGAACTTCTTCCTGTACGACTCCATCGAGTTCACCGGCAAGTCGTCGCTCGAAGGCGGCCTGCGCGTGGGCTACGGCTGGGGCTACGGCGACTACGAAGTGGCCCTGTTCGGGCGCAACATCACCGACCAGCGCCGCATCGTGGGCGGCATCGACTTCAACAACCTGACCGGCTTCATCAACGAGCCGCGCACGGTAGGCGTGGAGTTCAGCGCGAAGTTCTGATCCGTACAAGCGCGTGATTGGCACACGGGCGCCGTGGGGCGCCCGTGTTGTATGTAGCGTGCGCCGCGCGCACGACCTCATGATCCCCGGGCAACACCGCAGTCGTGCGCATGGCGCACGCTACGTG
>NZ_JBGFFG010000526.1:0-2052 GCF_056175765.1 Pseudoxanthomonas sp. LjRoot204_2
GCGCCAGCTTGTCTTTCTGCTGGTCGAACAGTTCACGGGCGGTGATGCTGGTATTCATCATGCGGAGGCAGCCGGCGGGAAGGGAACGCCGCTCCGGCGCTGCGCAGGCAGCGCGACATGCGTCGATACCGACCGCTCCGGTAGTGGCATGGGGAGTGTAAAGGCCGGAGCGTGGGCATGCGACCGCAGGCCGCGACGTCGAGAATGGATGGAGGACAAGACGGAACCGCTCCGCATGGCGGAGCGACTCCGTCGGGGACGGGATCAGCCGATCAGTTCGCCGCGCGCGCCGTGGCGCTGGACGTCGGTGCGCTTTTCCTTGTGCTTGACCAGCAGGCGGTCGAGCTTGTCGGCGAGGATGTCGATGGCGGCGTACATGTCCGGCGCGCCGGCATCGGCGTGCAGCCGGCGGCCGGCAACGTTGACCGTGGCTTCGGCCAGGTAATCGGGTTTACGGGTGCCCAGTTGCGTACGGACTTCGCAGGGTTGCTCGAAGTGGCGTTCCAACCGCCTCAGCTTGGTTTCGACGTATTCGCGCAGGGCGGGAGTGACTTCGATTTCATGGCCGTAAGTCTCGATACGCATGTATGCCTCCTTCAGGTCGGTAGAACCGCGCGTGTGGCGCGGAGCGTGTCAGGAATGACAACGCGGCAGGGTCTGGGGTTCCGTGGATGCTCCTGTGCCGGTGGCGATGGCGGGCGACGCCTGCACGACAAAGATGGACCCGTCCGCGGCAACTATCAACCGTTGCGGGTTTCTTTTTCGAGTCCCAGTGCGGCGTGTTAGGAAACCGTTTTTCGCGGGTGGAACGCGATCACGGAATCGGCGCCGGGTCGGCGTGGTTCAGGCGATGCGCACGCGTTCGTGCGAGGACAGGATGTTGAGCGCCTCGCGGTACTTGGCCACCGTCCTGCGGGCGACCGGAATGCCGGACGCTTTCAGCAGGTCGGCCAGCTTCGCGTCGGACAGCGGCTTGCGCGGATTCTCGGCGTCGACCAGCCGCCTGATCATCGCCTGGATCGCCGTGCTCGACGCTTCGCCGCCGCCGTCCGTGTCGATGCCGGAGGCGAAGAAGGCGCGCATCGGCAGCGTGCCGCGCGGGGTGCGGACATACTTGCGGGCGATCGCGCGCGACACCGTGGATTCGTGCAGGCCGACTTCGTCGGCCACGTCGCGCAAGGTCAGCGGGCGAAGGGCCTGTTCCCCGAATTCGAGGAAGCCGGCCTGCTGGTGGAGCAGGCACCGCATCACCTTCAGCAGCGTGTCGCCGCGGGCCTCGACGCTCTTGAGCAGCCAGCGCGCTTCCTGCAACTGGGCCTTGAGGTATCCGGCGTCGCTGTCGCCGCACTGCCGGATCATCTGTTCGTACCCGCGATGGATGGTGATGCGCGGCAGCGTGTTGCCGGACAGGGCGGCGCGCCAGACGCCGCGTTGGCGCCACACCACGCAGTCGGGAACCACGTAGGTGTCGTGCGACAGCTCGCCCACTTGCGCGCCGGGTTTGGGATCAAGGGTGCGGAGCAGGTGCACGGCTTCCTCGACCTCGGCGACCGGCCGCTTGAGCTCCTGCGCGATGCCCGCCACGCCGCTGCGGGGCAGGCGCTCGAGCGCGGTATCGGCGATCCGCAGCGCCAACGCCTTGCCGGGCGTGTCGTCGCTCAGGACCGCCAACTGGAGGTGCAGGCATTCGCCCAGGGTGCGCGCGGCGACGCCGACGGGATCGAAGCGCTGAATCTGTCGCAACACCACCAGCACCTCGTCCTCGTCGGCCTCGATGTCGGGGCGCAGCGCCTGCACGATGCCGGACAGCGGCTCCCGCAGGTAGCCGTCGTCCTCGAGCGCATCGATCAGGGTCGCGCCGATGCGACGGTCGCGAAGGGAAAGATGCGAGAGGTGCAGCTGCCACAGCAGGTGGTCATGCAGCGAGTCGGCCTCCGCGACGCGTTCGGCCGGGCTGCCGTCCTCATCGTCGTCGAACGAGCCGCCGCTGCCGGACGTCGTCCAGGGGCCTTCGTCCGGCGACCAGTCGTCGCGGTCCTCGGCGGTCTCGCG
>NZ_JBGFFG010000527.1:0-2046 GCF_056175765.1 Pseudoxanthomonas sp. LjRoot204_2
CACCGATACGGCGGACCGATTCACCAGCGTCGGCCGCAACGTGCGCTTCTCCGAATGGCTGGGCGAGTTCTCCCGCTCGCTGACCGCCGAACTCGATTACGTGGCAGAAGCCGAGAACCTGGACCGCTTCAGGCTGCATCTGGCGCCGTTCCGACAACTCTGGGTGCCCGCGCCGATCTGGGACTACACGGGCAAGCGCGTGCTGACGATGGAGCTGGCCGATGGCCGCCGCGTGGATGAAATCTCCGGACTGCGCCGGACCGAGCAGGGCATGACGCCGCTGGCCGAGGATCTGCTGCGAGGCTATCTGGACCAGATTTTCGTACATGGCGAGATCCATGCCGATCCGCATCCCGGCAACCTGCGCGTCACCCAAGACGGGCGGCTGGCGATCTTCGATCTGGGCATGGTGGCCAACCTGCCGCCGCGCCAGCGCGACCGCCTGCTGAAGCTTCTGTTCGCCGCGGTGGACGGTCGCGGGGAACAGGTGGCGGAGGAGTGCATCGCACTCGGCATCCGCCTAGAAGACTACGACGAGCCGCGTTTCCTGCGCGAAGTCGGACAACTGGTGGCCCGCTACGGTGCGCACCAGACGTCGATGTCGGAAGGTCGGGTGGTGCTGGAGCTGGTGCGCATTGCGACCCATTGCGGCCTGCGGCCCCCGCCCGAGCTGAGCCTGCTCGGCAAGACGTTGTTGAACCTCGATGCGGTCTGCCACCTTCTGTCGCCCGAACTCGACACCCAGGGCGTGGTGGAGGACCAGCTGCAGCACGTCATGCGTGCCCGCCTGCGCAAGTCGCTTTCCTCTCCCAACGTGGCCAGCGAGATGATGGAAGTACAGGCCTTGCTGCGCGACGGTCCACGCAAGCTGTCGGACATCCTGTCGCTGGTGGCCGAGAACCGGTTCCAGCTTCGGGTCACCGGGCTGGAAGAGTCGCGGCTGATGGAAAACCTGCAGAAGATCGCCAACCGCATTGCGGTAGGTGTGATCACAGCCTCGCTGATCCTGGCGTCGGCGATGATGATGCGGGTGTCGTCCACGCACACGTTGTGGGGATATCCGGTGGTGGCGCTGGTCCTGTTCCTGCTGGGCGTGGCGCTGGGTGCCGGCATCATCGTCAGTTCGCTGCTCAGCGACCACCGCGCGCGTTCGCGTGAGGAGCGCGGCCCGCGCTGATGCGTCCCGCGTCCGCGTTGCCTCCGTCATCACGAAGCCGGCGCTAGGCTCGAACCATAGACGACGGAGCACGCCCATGGCGAAGAAGACGGCGAGTAAGGTCACAAAGACAGTGGTTAACGAAGCCAACGCGACCTCGTCGCGCCAGCGCGCCCTGCAGCGAGAGGCATTGAAGAAGGCAGCCGCCGTGCCCAAGCCGAAGAGGAAGGCAGTGCAGGCTGGCGTACGCGCGCAGCCCAAGCCGCCGCTGCCGAAACAGCACCTCGACAAGCCGGGCAACGAGGGCGACCTGCTGCTGCAACCGAAATTCCTGGCGCCTGATTATGCCGGCAGCGGCAAGCTGCAGGGCATGACGGCGATCGTGACGGGCGGCGATTCCGGGATAGGGCGTGCAGTCGCGGTGCTGTTTGCCCGTGAAGGCGCCGACGTCGCCGTGCTGTACCTGGACGAACACGAAGATGCGCGAGTCACCGCCGAGCATGTCGAGGCCGAGGGGCGCCGTTGTCTGGTGATCGCCGGCGATGTCCGCGATCCCGGGTTCTGCGAGACGGCCGTGGCGAAGACGCTGGAAGCATTCGGGCGACTCGACGTGCTGGTCAACAACGCCGCATTCCAGCAGCACGCGATGCGGCTGGAGGACATCAGCGACGCCCAGCTCCAGGAAACGCTGCAGACCAACATCGGTGGCTACTTCAATATGGCGCGCGCCGCGCTACCGCACATGCAGGAAGGCGGTTGCATCATCAATTCAGGCTCCGAAACCGGCATCTTCGGTAGCCAACACCTGCTCGACTACTCGGCGACGAAGGGCGCAATCCACGCGTTCACCCAATCGCTGGCCAGCAACCTGCTCCCGCGCGGCATCCGCG
>NZ_JBGFFG010000528.1:0-2032 GCF_056175765.1 Pseudoxanthomonas sp. LjRoot204_2
GATCATGGCTGTGCCCTCAGATGTCATGTTGCTTGAGGGCGTGTAGCCAATCAGGTTCTGCGTTGTGGTCGAATCACCGTAGATTGTCTGTAGAAGCGTTGTCGCTGATGCGCMCAGGTTCCAAAGGAGAATTCCGGCGACGAAGTACATGAGCGGCTTACGGAGCTCACTACTACCGTCTTTCTCACCATACTTGGCGTTGAACACCAGTCGAGAGCCGGAGTGGATCACCAGTGCGACGGCTACGACGGAGGCGAAGACATTGAGCGCGTCGATGCCGATCGGCACCAACTCGACAAGGTTCTGCGTCATGGTGGTCGCTGCGGACATGATCTGCTCCGTTACTTCAAGACGCGGCCGTCATCGAGCTGCACTTGCGCGCTCTCGGCATTGATGCCTTTCACCGTGCCAACACCCGGGATCACGTCGCCGTTGCGCACCTGGATGCTCTCGCCGGCGGTCGTCTGCACCCACGCGGTATCACCCACCACCGCACGCAGGCTGACGCCGGCGACCGGCGCAGCAGGCTTCGCAGATGCCGTCGAAGGCGGCGTCTGACGCGTTGGCTTCGACGATGCGGCAGTGCTGGTGCGCGGCTTCGCTGAGGCGGCACGCGCTGCACGCGGCGCACTTGCCACAGTCGCCGGCTTCTGCGACTTCAAGCTGGCCACCTCGGCCTGCAGCGACTGGACCTGGGCGCGCAGCTGGGCCAGCTCCGCCTGTGACGCCGCGTTCGCGGCCGCGACAGGTGCAACCGTGGGCGATGCTGCTTGCGCGGGCACGGCGATCGCCGGCGCTACGGGAGCGCTCATCTGCACCGCAGGCTGCGGCGTGACAGCCTCTTGAGGCAAACGCGCCTGGCGAGCGGCAGCCAGGGGATCTTGGGCCGGCGTGGCCACAGGTGCAGCGATGGCGGGGACTGCCGCGGGCTGTACCGCAAGCTGCGCGGCGTCGGGGTTGGTGACCGCTTGCATGGTCGGATCGATAGCAGGCGGGGCAACGAATGCCGGCGGGGCCGTTTCGGCGCCAGCTTGCTCCGGTGCCTCGGTCTCGGCGGCCTGCTCAGGCGTGGGTTCCACCGCTTCGAGCGACATCGAAGAATCGGCCATGCCTTCCATCTGCGCTTCATCGCCGCCGCCACCACCGGTGAACGTGCGCATCACGAAGTAGCCCATGAACAGCGTCACGCCCAGCATCATTGCCCACATGCCGATGCTCATGCCGGCGATGGTCTTGCCCTTGGGCTTGCTTGGGGCGGCAGACGCAGTGTTCACATGGTTGAAGGCAGACGCGGTGTCGGTTTCGTCACCGGGGCCATCAGCGAAGACATCGTCTTGGTCGAGCGTGGACATGCAATAGATCTCCTGGGCCTCAGCGCTGCGGGRCCGCGTCTTGAAGGAAAAGAACACCAATGTCGATGCCAGCCGCGACCTTGACCGTGCGTCGGCGCGTGCTGCCTTGGGATAGGTTCTGGCTTACGGTGCGGCCTACGTTGCCCACACCGATCTCGATCAGTTGGCGGTCGGTGTAGGCGTCCTTTTGGACGACCGTGGTAGTGCCGTTGGAGACGACGCTCTCATTCTGGCCGCCGCGGAGAAGACCATCGGAGTAGCCAGCGAGGAACGAACCGATGAAGATCTTCGCGCCGTTGGACAGATAGTGGTTGTCCACGTCGGTGGCCAGCGCCGCCCGATTGTCCTTGTTCGGATCGACGGCCCACGCGTTGATGGAGCGTGTGGCCTTCTCGCCAGGCACCGCCATCGCCGTGAACTGGACGCCGACTGCTTTTGCGTCCTGCCCCATGCTCATCTGCCCGATCAGGCGAGCACCTTGGAACGGACCAGGCTGGCGGACGGTCGCGATGACCGGGCCTGCCTCGTCAGAATTGATGGCTGTGTCCAGGGTGGCGTACAGCTGATCCCCTGCCCGGACGTCAGCAGCACTCGTGTCAGCGGCTGCCAGGGCGGCCTGGTACTGGGCAGGATCATTGGCAGCCGAACTACCATCGCCCTGCGTAGCAACGCGCTCACGC
>NZ_JBGFFG010000529.1:0-2031 GCF_056175765.1 Pseudoxanthomonas sp. LjRoot204_2
GATCTCGCCGCCGCCCCCGGTGACCGTGACGTAGGTGCCGGCAACGAACATGCGCGGCCCGGGCACGAGGCCGGCGTTGATCGCATCGCGCAATTGCACGTCGGCGAAACCGCGATAGACCCCGACATCCCGCACCGTGGTGAAGCCGGCCTGCAGGGTCGCCCGCGCATTGCGCGCGCCGATGAAGGCATCGCGCGCGGCATTGCTCCTCAGCGGTGTCGCGGGATCGCCATAGGGCCCTTCGTCGGCCAGGTGCGTGTGCATGTCCATCAGGCCGGGCACGACGGTCAGCGCGGACCAGTCGAGGACCCGAACGCGGGGATCCACGCCTTTCGTGGGCGGCGCGATCGACACGATGCGTCCGTCGCGCACCAGTATGTCGTGCCCCTCGAGCATCCGGCCCGTTTCAACGTCGAGCACGCGGCCGGCCTGGATCAGCAGGTCCTGCGCGCCAGCGGGCGAGGCGATGAAGGCAAGCGAGAACAGGAGTGCGGGCAGTAACCGGTCACGCATCGCCATACGCCGCCCTCAACAGATTGTGGAAATGCCACACGCCGCTCTCGCGCTTGGGGCACAACCGGCCCGCCTCGTAGAAGCCCGACGCCAGGCCCTGCTGTACCGCTTCGCAGATGCGGATGTCCTCGTCCTGAACTTCGTCGCTGAAGGCCTGGTCGTTGGCGATGCGCGCCAGCGCGGCATCGTCCTGCGCGTAGTAGTAATCGAACTCCACGCGGCAGCGGTCCGGCCCGAGTGGCAGGATGCGATTGGTCTGCAGTCGCCCCGGCATGATGTTGAGCATCACGTTCGGGTAGACGAAGTAGTAGAACGCGTCGCCATCGCCATAGATGTCGCCGCTGTTGCGCAGCGGAGAATGCTGCAGCGAATGCCAGGGGAACAGTTCGGTGTCGTAGGCGCGGTAGTCGAGCACCTTCGACAGCCCAGGATGCACGTGCGGCAGGTGGTAGCCCTCGAGGAAGTTGTCCACGTAGACCTTCCAGTTGCACGCGATGTCGTAGCTGTCGCGGCGGTGGAACTGCATCGCAGCCAGGTCGATCGGTGTGATGCGCCCGGCGATGCCGGCGTAGACCTCTTCGAACGGCGGCACGTCCTCGTGCAGCGCGACGAACACCAGCCCCTGCCAGGCGTGCACGCGCAGCGGCGGCAGGTGGATGTCCTTGACGTCGAAATCCGCGGCGCCCTGCATTTCGGGCGCGCTGCGCAGCTGGCCTTCCAGCGTGTACGTCCAGCCGTGGTACTTGCAGTGCAGCGCGCGTGCGCCCTTGCCGTTGCACAGCGCCAGCGGGCCGGCGCGATGCCGGCACACATTGGGGAAAGCGCGCAGCACGCCATCCTGCCCGCGCACCACCAGCACCGGTACATCGCCGATCCGCTCCACCACGTGGTCGCCCGGCTCGGCGAGCTGCCCCTGGTGGGCGACCAGTTGCCAGCTGCGTTGGAACACGGCGGCCTGCTCCATCGCCAGCATCGCCTCTCCGGCGTAGTAGCGGGCGGGCAGCGCCCGGGCACGGTCGAGCGACAAGGGAGGGGCGGTATCCGGCATGGCGYTCCCGTCGGGAGGTGGCGCCCGACCATGCAGCCGCCGGGCATGCGCCAAGCCTAAGCGGTGTACGGGGGTCCGGCACAGCCCCTTGCCGCACCATCATGTACCTCCCTCCGCAACGCTCGCACCCTCACGGTGCGGACGGGAAGGGTGAAAGTCGGATTACTTTTTGCGAAGCAAAAAAGCGTGCGTCACGGCGGCTTCCCGCTCTATCCAGCGCCCCCAGTTCGCCTATAGATTGGAGGCGAGGGATACGCCACCACACCGGGATACCCGATTGGCTCGACCGATGGCCGACTGCGCACGCTTCACCGTCCTGCTGCACGGAGACGGTGCATGAACGCGGTCGCCAGCCCGAGCGGCACGCTGCAGACCGCGCTGGACCACGCGCGCCGCCTGCTGGCCACCGACCCCGCGATGGCCGCCCAGCAGGCCGACGAGATCATCCGCGTGGTCGGGCGCCACCCGAT
>NZ_JBGFFG010000530.1:0-2030 GCF_056175765.1 Pseudoxanthomonas sp. LjRoot204_2
GCTGGCGTACAATGCGCGGCTTCATGGCACCCGCCATCCCTCGCGGCACAGCATAGGCTTACATGTCGAAAGACGATTCCATTGAATTCGAGGGCACCGTCGCCGAGACGCTGCCCAACACCATGTTCCGGGTCAAGCTGGAGAACGGGCACGAAATCATTGCCCACATCTCCGGCCGCATGCGCAAGAACTACATCCGCATCCTGACCGGCGACAAGGTGAAGGTCGAAATGACCCCGTACGATCTCACCAAGGGTCGTATCACTTATCGCATGAAGTAAATCGCATAAGTGATTGATTGAAAAGCGGCCTCAGGCCGCTTTTCTCGTTCTGGACGTCAGTATGTTCCCATGACGAAGGGCACGGGGTCGGTCGTCATGGCGACTTCAGGCAGATTCCCCCGCGGCCCGGCGGCCTCAGCATGCCTGGCGCCCGCTCCGGGCGCTGACCACAAGAGAGCCGCCATGAACTCCCGTCGCCCCCTCCCCCTGCTGGCCGCACTGGCCGTCGCGATCGCCCCCTTTGCCGCCCTTGCCGCTTCCGCCGGCGAGGCCATCACCGACTGCGTGGACCTGGGCAGCGATCAGGAAATCGTGCGCGCGGGCGGAGGTCAGCAGTTCTTCCTGCGCAATGGCGACGATCACTACCGCGTCTCGTTCCAGCGCACCTGCGACTCGATCACGATGACCTCGCGCGTGGAGATCAGCACCGACGGCCAGCCCAATCGCCTTTGCGGCGCCGGCACGCGCGTGAAGACCACGCGCGACACGTGCCGGGTCGGCGCCGTTGAAGCCGTGACGGCAGAGGAATTCGCCACGCGCAAGAAGCGCGCCTCGCGCTGACGCGGCCGATGAGAACGGAAAAGGCGGCCGCATGGCCGCCTTTTCGTTGCGCCGGTGGGCTTCTGCTTACGACACCGTGGCCGGCAGCAAGCGCTCCGGCTCCGCCTGCGCATCCACTACCAGGTCGCCGTCGCGCACGTCGATGCTGACGCGGCCACCATCCACCAGCTTGCCGAACAGCAGTTCGTCCGCCAGGGGCCGCTTCACCTTGTCCTGGATCAGGCGCGACATGGGTCGCGCACCCATCAGCGGATCGAAGCCGTGCTGGGCCAGCCAGTCGCGGGCCGCGGGCGTGGCCGACAGGCTGACGTGCTTTTCCTGCAGCAGCATCTCCAGCTCGATGATGAACTTGTCCACCACGCGCAGGATGTGGTCGAAACCCAGGCCCTGGAACTGCACGATGGCGTCCAGGCGGTTGCGGAACTCCGGCGTGAAGCTGCGGCGGATCACTTCCATCGCATCGGTGGAGTGGTCCTGCTGCATGAAGCCGATCGTCCGGCGCGAGGCCTGCGCAGCCCCCGCGTTGGTCGTCATCACCAGGATGACGTTCTTGAAGTTCGCCTCCCGGCCGTTGGTATCCGTCAGCACGCCGCGGTCCATGACCTGCAGCAGGATGTTGAAGATGTCGGGATGGGCTTTCTCCACCTCGTCCAGCAGCAGCACGCAGTGCGGGGTCTTGACGATCTTCTCGGTGAGCAAGCCACCCTGGTCGAAGCCCACATAACCCGGAGGCGCGCCGATCAGGCGGCTGACCGAATGCGGTTCCATGTACTCGGACATGTCGAAGCGGACCAGCTCGATGCCCAGCTGAAGGGCGAGCTGCTTGGTCACTTCGGTCTTGCCCACGCCGGTGGGGCCGGCGAACAGGAAGTTGCCGATCGGCTTTTCCGGGTTCGCCAGGCCGCTGCGCGCAAGCTTGATGGACGATGCCAGGGTCTCGATGGCGGGATCCTGCCCGAAGATCACCATCTTCAGGTTGCGCTCCAGGTGCTGCAGCACGTCCTTGTCGGACGAAGACACCTGCTTGGCCGGGATCCGCGCCATCTTGGCGACGATCGTTTCGATCTCCTCGACGTCGATCAGCTCCTTGCGCGTCTCCATGGGCAACAGGCGCTGGCGTGCGCCGGCCTCGTCGATGACGTCGATGGCCTTGTCGGGCAGCAGGCGGTCGCCGATGTGCTTCACCGA
>NZ_JBGFFG010000531.1:0-2022 GCF_056175765.1 Pseudoxanthomonas sp. LjRoot204_2
CGCCAGGGTTGGCGGGCACGCGGCACTAAGTGGGCGTCGGAAACACCGGGCCAGCAGCTGGAGCGGATGGGCGCGTTGTTCCAGCGCGCGGTGCCGCTGCTGGCCGAGGCGTTCCAGGAGGAGAAGCGGCTGTCTCCGGCGTGCGAACAACTGGCGGCGATCGGCCGGATGAGTTCCAACGAGTTGCAGCGCTGGGCGACAGCAGAGTGCCTCAGGATCGATCCGCAGTCCTACTTCGTTCTGGAAGAGGTCATCACGCAGGCCGAACCGCGCTGGGGCGGTTCGGAGGAGGCGATGCGCGCGGCTGCGGGGCTGATCGCCGCGCGTGTCGCGCAGAACCCTGCGCTGCTGACGCTGACGGCCATACCGATCGGCTATGAGGCGGATCTCGCCGACGCCTGGCCCGAGATCATGCCGGGCACGGTTGCCGCGTCGCTGCAGGCCCCCAATGCCGGCTACATGGCGCGTGCGGGACGCGGCATGTATGCGCAAGGCGATCGCTGGCGCGCGCTGAGCTGGGTGTCGCAGTCGCTGCGCTTCCAGCCGCGGGACGACGGCCACCTCGCGTTGCGTGCGGAGATCCTGATGGAACTGGACGATGGCGAGTGGGCATTGCGCGATGCGCGCCGTGCGGTCGAGGCGGCGCCCGCCAGCGCACGACGCCAGTACCTGCTGGCCCGTGCCACCCGGYGCGCGCTCGGCGAGCATGCGGCCCGCGGCCCGTTGTTGAAGACCATGGAAGACGCGGACATGCGGGAGCAAGCGTACGAGTTGTACTGCCAGACCTACGCAATGAGCGGTGAACTGGCGGCCGGCGAGGCATGCGCCGGTGCACTGGTCAGGGAGTTTCCGCGCAATGGCGAAGGCTGGCGCATGTTGGCCTGGCTCCGTGGCGTACAGGACGATCCGGCCCAGGTGGAGGCGATCGACCAGTTCGTCAAATACCACGACGTCGAGCGCTGGCCGCACCATGCCGCGACGATCGAACGCATCCGTCAGGCGAGGGCGCAGCGATGAGGCCGGTGTTCCCGGGTCTTGTCGTGCCATGGGTGCTGTTGTTGGCCATCGCAGGCACCCGCGCCGAGGACCGCGCCGCGCCCGTCGTGCCATTGCCGCTCGATGCCAAGGTCGACGGCAAGGGATATCCGGAATGGACGGCGGCGTGGTGGCAGTGGGCGGAAGCGCTGGATGGCCTGCCGTATCGCGACCGGGATGGCCGTGCCTGCGCCGTGGCACAGGATGGACCGGTCTGGTTTCTCGCGGGGACAACCGGCGGATTCAATGCGCGCCGCGAATGCACGGTTCCCGTTGGCAAGCACCTGCTCATGCCGGTGATCAACATGATCCACTACACGCCGGGCGACGCGTTGCGTGGCGATCGTGTCCCCAGCTGCCGCCAGTTGCAGGCCTGGGCTGCGGTCAACAACGACCGGCTGTCGAGTGCGGTGGTCCTGCTGGACGGCGTACGGGTCGCGGACGTCGCGCGCTATCGCGTACGCAGCAACGGCTGCTTTCCGCTGTATCCCGATGTTCCACCTCCCCCGGGCCACCTGGCGCAGGTGGCGGCGAGCGACGGGTATTGGCTGTTGCTGCCGCCGCTGTCGCCGGGGCGGCATACCGTGAGCGTCGGCGCCAACTACGACGCCGATGGCAGTGGCTATGGGCGCATGGTGCAGAGCTTCGAGTACGTGCTCTGGATCGGGGGCGAAGGCGTCGCGGCCCGCTGACCCGCCCGCCCGGGCTCAGTGGCAGCGGACCAGGATCGCGGTCACGTTGTCCGAGCCGCCGCCGTCCAGCGCCGCGGCGATCAGCGTGTCGACGCATTCCTGGGCGCTGCAGTCGTCGTGCTTGAGGGTGGCGGCGATGCTGGGATCGTCGACCTCTTCGGTCAGCCCATCGCTGCACAACAACAGTTGCATGCCCGGGCGAAGTTCGCCGGTCATGGTTTCGACGTTGAGGTGGTTGGGGTCGGTGACCCCCAGCGCCTGGGTGACGACGTTGCGATGCGGGTGGGTGCGCGCC
>NZ_JBGFFG010000532.1:0-2018 GCF_056175765.1 Pseudoxanthomonas sp. LjRoot204_2
CTGCAAGGGAGTGAGCTTGAGCAGCGGCTGGATCCGGGAGGAACTCAGGCGCAGACATCGAGTAGGACGGCTGCTTTAACGACAGTGATGGCAGCGACGAGAGAGCAACGCTCGTTCGGCTACGCATGCGCTCGACGGGCCCTGCCGTTGACCAGGCATTGATCCGCGTCGGGAAAGTTCGGTGGGCAGAAGTTGACTGGAGGGCAACCTCTTTCTCATCGTCCATAGCCGTCGTGGCCAGAACGCCCGCCGGAATACTGGCCATTGAGTCGTAGGGCCACGGAACGATGTCGGCGAATCCTTGCGACGCCCAAAGCAGACCAGCGCATGTGCCGCTGGCAATGAGTACCGCCACTGAACCGGATCGCTTGCGCATATCCACCCCCTGGTCACCCCGCGGAGTATATCGACGCCAATAGGCCTGAAAGGTTAGCGGTTCGCAGAGTGCGCCCCGACTCCACATCCGCCAATGGCTTAACCGATTGGCATAGCGGCTATCCGTCGTCCCGTCGCGGGTAGAATAGGGCTATGTACCTCATCGACCACGACAAACTCCGCCTCTCGGTCGCCCCGATGATGGACTGGACGGACACGCACTGCCGCGTGTTCCACCGGCTGCTGGCGCCGAACGCACGCCTGTACACCGAGATGGTGCATGCGCAGGCGGTGATCCATGGCGACCGCGATCGACTGCTTGGGTTCGATGCGGGTGAGCATCCCGTGGCGGTCCAGCTGGGCGGCAGCGAGCCGGCGCACCTGGCGCAGGCCGCGCGCATCGCGCAGGACTGGGGCTACGACGAAGTGAACCTCAACGTCGGCTGCCCGTCCGACCGCGTGCAGGCGGGGCGCTTCGGTGCCTGCCTGATGAAGGAGCCCGCGCTGGTGGCCGAGTGCGTGGCGGCGATGATCGAGGCCGTGAGCATTCCGGTGACGGTGAAGTGCCGTCTCGGGGTGGACGAGCAGGAAGACTACGACCTCTTCCTCGCCTTCATCGATACGGTGGCGGCCACCGGTTGCAACACGTTCTTCGTGCATGCGCGCAAGGCGTGGCTGCAAGGGCTGTCGCCCAAGGAAAACCGCGAGATCCCGCCGCTGCGTTACGACTGGGCCTACCGGCTCAAGCGCGAGCGGCCGGCGCTGACGGTGGCGATCAACGGCGGCATCACCACGACCGCGCAGGTGCACGAGCACCTGCAGCACAGCGATGGCGTGATGATCGGCCGCGCCGCGTATCACGAGCCCTATGTTCTGCATGAAATGCAGGCGGCCTTGYTCGGTGGCGACATCGCGCCCCGCGCGGACCTGCTGCGCGCATGGCGCCCGTATGTCGAAGCGCAGCTGGCGAAGGGCGTGGCGCTGAAGCACCTGACGCGCCACGTGCTGGGGTTGTTCCATGCGCAGCCGGGGGGACGCGCGTTCCGGCAGATCCTTAGCGAAGGGGCGCACAAGCCGGGCGCGGACTGGTCGCTGGTAGAACAGGCGCTGGCGGCGACCGTGCGCGAACTGCGGCCGGCGGCCTGAGCATGATCACGCGCGACGTCGCCGACTTCGTCGCGCATGCGCGCACGCTGGCGCCGGACGTCGGGCCCGCCACGGCGCGTGCCGCGTTCCTCGTGTCGCCGGATGGATTCATGCGCGCCGAGCAGTCCGCGCAGGACAACCGGTACATGGCGGGCGCCGAGGCCTTCGACGCGGATGCCGCGCTGCGCGAGCATCAGGCGCTGCATCGGGCGTTGGCGCAAGACGTGCCCGTGATCTGCTTCCCCGGCGACGACGCGACACCGGATGCGGTGTTTCCCAACAACGTGTTCGCCACCGCGCGCGTCGGCGGGGAACCGAGGCTGATCGTCGGCCGCATGCGCCACGAAGTCCGCCGGCGCGAGGCGGAACGCGCGGACATCCGTCGCTTCTTCCGCGACGCCCTGGGTTATGCCGAGATCGATCTGTCCACCCAACCGCATCCCTGCGAACTGACGGGCGCGCTGGTCATCGATCGCGCGCGCGGGATCGGGTTCTGC
>NZ_JBGFFG010000533.1:0-2015 GCF_056175765.1 Pseudoxanthomonas sp. LjRoot204_2
ACACGGTGTACTGGAACAACAGCCCGACCAACGTGGCCGACCTCCAGCGCAAGATGGAAGACGAAGTCCAGCGCGATCCGACCAACCAGCCGGAGCTGCGCATCGAAGCCAAGTCGGACGCGCATTACGAAGTGATGGCCAAGGTGTTGGCTGCTGCGAAGAATGCGCAGATGATGAAGATCGGTTTCGTGCAGTAATCGCGAAACGAGCAGCGGTACGCTCTCGAACGCCGCCCTCCGGGGCGGCGTTCTTCGTTCCGGAGGGCGGACAGGGACCCTCTTGCGTCCCTGGAAGCGCGGGCGTAGCGTCAGGGGCACGGTCCCCGACAGAAGGAGGTGTGCCATGGCGTTCTCCGCTCCTGCAAGCCGTTCCGAACTCGCCGACATCAACATCACGCCACTGGTGGACGTGATGCTGGTCCTGCTGGTGATCTTCATGGTGACGGCGCCGATGCTGTCACGCCCCATCGAGACGCTCCTGCCGCAACCGGTTCCCGGTACGCACGCCGAGCCGCCCAACGATCTGGTGCTCAAGGTGGGCGTCGGCGGCCACTACACCCTGGACGACCGTCCGGTTGCGCTGGGCGATCTCCGTACGCGGCTGGAAGATGCGCTCACGGCCGACCCCCGTACCGTGCTGCAGGTGGAGGCGTCGGAAAGCGCCGATTACCAGCAACTGGTAAGCGCGCTGTCGCAGGCCGAAGCCAGCGGCATGCGCAACATCGTGATGAGGAACTGACGCCCGGCGCGCGTCGCCGGGATCGACACCGCTCAGTCCCGCGCGACGCCCTCGGCCTGGCTCAGGATCTCGAGGTAGCGGCGCACGGTCGCGTCCAGGCCGGCGTACAGTGCTTCGCCGATCAGCGCATGGCCGATCGAGACTTCGCGTACCCCGGGCACCGCCGCAAGGAATCCGCCGAGATTGTCCTGGCTGAGGTCGTGCCCTGCGTTGACGCCCAGGCCCAGCGCGTGGGCCTGCTCGGCAGTGCGCCTGCAGCGCTCGAGCGCATCGCCGGCATCGCCACGCGAAGCCGCCTCGGCAAATGGGCCGGTATAGATCTCGATGCGGTCCGCGCCGATGTGCGCCGCATTCTCGAGTCCCGCGCAGCCGGCATCCACGAACAGGCTGACCCGGCATCCCATCGCCTTGAGTGCCGCGATCAGCGGGCGCAGGCGTTCCGAATCCTGTTCGAAATCGAAGCCATGGTCCGACGTGATCTGGCTGTCGCCGTCCGGCACCAGCGTGGCCTGCGCAGGACGGGCCGCGTCGCACAACGCTAGGAAGCCGGGATAACCGTCGCGGGGCGGAGCGAACGGATTGCCTTCCAGATTCAGTTCGACGCCGTGCCCGCGCGTCAGCCGCGCCAGCGCGTCGACATCGCCAGGACGGATGTGCCGCTGGTCGGGCCGGGGATGCACGGTGATGCCATGTGCGCCGGCTGCCAGGCAGGCCTGCGCCGCGCGTACAACATCGGGTTCATCGCCGCCGCGGGAATTCCTCAGGACGGCGATCTTGTTGACGTTGACGCTGAGCAGGGTCACGGTGCGGGCGGTTCGGACGGCGGTGCATTGCGCCGCGCCTCCGCGATCTCGCGAAGTCGGCGCAGCTCGGCCGGATCGATCATCAGCGATTCGTCGCGGCGCGTTTCACCCAGCCTGCGCGCGTGCCGCCCGATGATCCAGACCACGAAGAGGCAAAGCGACACCAGCATCAGGACGACCATCAAGGGCATAGACGTGGTGCGCACGGCCATGAACAGGCAGCCGATCGCCATCAACAGGAAGAGCCAGTGCATCGTCCACCCCCGGGGCTTGGTGGCGGAATATTACCGCGTCCGTTGCGCGGCAGGCATCGACCGGCTTCACAGCAAGGGCGACATCAGCCGTGCCAGTGCTTCGGGCAGTCGATGGCGCCAGAGCGCGCGGTCGCGCTGCAGGCGCACCGGCTCACTGGCGGCGATCTCGCCTTCCATCCACTGTCCCAGCGTGCCGGCGACGCCGCGGTCGCGGAACTTC
>NZ_JBGFFG010000534.1:0-2015 GCF_056175765.1 Pseudoxanthomonas sp. LjRoot204_2
AGCGTGTGATGCAGTACCTCAACCCACGGCACGCCCGGGTGGTCGCCCTGCCGCAGCCGTCCGAGCGCGAGAAGGGGCAGTGGTACTTCCAGCGGTACATCGAACGGCTGCCCACCAAGGGCGAGATCGTGCTGATGGATCGCTCATGGTACAACCGSGCCGGCGTCGAGAAGGTGATGGGCTACTGCACCGATGAGSARTACGAKCGCTTCCTTCAGCAGGCGCCGGTGTTCGAGCGCGGCATCACCGACGACGGGATCCTGCTGTTCAAGTACTGGCTGTGCGTGGACCAGGCGCAGCAGGAAGAGCGCTTCGCCGAACGCGCGGAAGAACCGCTGAAGAGCTGGAAGCTGTCCCCCATCGACCTGAAGGCACGCGAGAAGTACGCCGACTACACCGCCGCGCGCGAAGCGATGCTCAAGGCCACCCACACGACGAATGCGCCGTGGACGCTGGTGGATTTCAACGACCAGCGCGCGGGCCGGCTGACCCTGCTGCGCGACCTGCTCGACCGCCTGCCCGACACCCGGGTACCGGTCGAACCCCTCGGCCTGCCTCCCTTGAAGGGCAAACTGCACAAGGAGCGCTACAGCGTGCTCAAGCCGATCAAGCCGCAGCGCGGCGACTGATCGTGCGCCGGACACTGATGGCCACACTGTGGCTGGTCGCCGCACCCGCGATGGCGCAGGATGCCGCGGCGGCGACCGACGATGACCAGGCCACGACCCTCGATACGCTGGTCGTCAGGCCCGAGCCGGAGGAAGTGGTGGACCTGTACCGCTTCGAGAATCCGGTCGATGTCGAGCCGACGGTGTTCGAGCGGCGCTGGAAAGAGCCGACCAGCCTGGAACAGTTGGGCAAGAACGGCGGCATCGTGCCGGTACTGGCCGGACTCGCGGCGAAAGGCATCCAGGCCGGCGCCCGCAGGATTCCCGGCTGGAAGGAGCCCATGCAAACCGTGATCGCGCGCCCACCGCCGCTGGACGAGCAACAGGCCGCGCGCGCGTTGCGCCTGCAAGACGCCAGCGAGCCGTCGCCTGGTGGTCCTGAATGAGTGAGCCTGCGACAGGATGGAATGCCGTCCTGGCGTAGCGTGCGCCATGCGCACGGGCGACGTGCGTGATCGTGCGCATGGCGCACGCTACAGCTGGTGCCTGCCCGGTCAGCTGGTGACGAAGTTTTCGTTCACCGCTCGCGTCCACGCCTCACGCACGACCGATTCGACGCGCGCGGCAGGTGGCCCCAGGCGAAGCCATGCCTCCAGCAAATCGAGTGCCGCCGCATCACCTGCGGCGACGACCTCGACGCGCCCATCCGGCAGGTTGGTCGCGCGCCCGCTCAGCCCCAGGTCCAGCGCGCGTTCGCGGGTGGATGCGCGGAAGAACACGCCCTGCACCTTGCCGCTGACGAGGAAACGCGCAGCCGTCATCAGGCCTTGGCCTTCGGTCCGCCCGCTGCGGCGATCGCCGCCTCGATCTCCTTGCCCGTCACCGGGCCGAGGAACTGCTTGGCCACCTTGCCGTCCGGCGCGATCAGGTAGGTAAGCGGCAGGCCGCGCGGCGTGGCGAAATCGGCCGGCGGGTTGTACACGTCGAGGATGGCGATCGGATACACGACCGGACGTTCCGCGAGGAAAGCCCTCAGGTCGTCGGCTTCGATCTCTTCGTACGCCAGCCCGATCACCTCGATGTGGGCGTTGTCCTTGTCCAGCGCCGACAGGTCCGGCATTTCCTTCAGGCAGGGCGCGCACCAGGTCGCCCAGAAATTCACCACCACCCACTTGCCGCGGTGCGCGGCCAGCGTGTAATCGGCGCCATCGAGTGTCTTCACCTGCAGGGTCGGGATCTCGACCGTGCGATCCGCCGGCTTTTCGGCAGCGGGGTCGACATCCTTCACATGCGCCTCGATCGCCGGTTCGGCCACCTCGGCGGGCGCCGATCCGGCATTGCACGCGGCCAGCAACAACACGGCCGCCAGCGACAGGGAAGAAACGGGCTTCATGCAGGCTCCTGGTG
>NZ_JBGFFG010000535.1:0-2014 GCF_056175765.1 Pseudoxanthomonas sp. LjRoot204_2
CTCGAGCACAGGCGGCTTCCAGCCGTGCCGGCGTGTACTCGCGCGCCAGACGCTGCAACCCCAGGCAGGCGCGGTAGCCCTGCTCCGGATGCGGGCGGTGTTCGAGTTGCCATGTCACCACCGCCGCCGCACTGACGCCGATGCGCCGGCCCCAGTCGATCAGCTTCTGGGGCGTCCACTCCAGGTGGGCACGGTGCGACGCCGGCATGTGCTCGGCGATGGTCGTGTGTGCGCCCTTGCGGTGACTCAGCGCATGGCAGGCCACGCGCTGGTTGGCCGCGAAGCACTCCATCAGGCTGGCGCTGACGCGCAGCTCGACGGTGGTGCGCACGAGGGCGTGCGGCACGCTGTAGTAGTGACCGTCGAACTCGACGTGGTAGTCGATGTTCACCTTGGCGCTCTTCCACAGGCACGCCTCGAAGCGCTGGGCCGGCAGTGGCCGCAGCGCGGGCGCGTCCAGTCTCTCGAAGGCGCTGCGCCGGCAGCCGGGCAGCTTCTTGAAGGGGCGCTGGTTCAGATCGACCAGCAGCGCGGCGATCGCCCGGTTGAGTTCGTCCAGGCTGAAGAAGCGCCGGTTACGCAGGCGCGCCAGAATCCATCGCTCGACCACGAGCACCGCGTTCTCCACCTTCGGCTTATCGCGAGGATGGGCCGGGCGTGCTGCGAGCAATGCACAGCCGTAATGGGTGGCGAACTCGTCGTACAGGCGATTGGGTTCGGGGTCGTAGCGATCCGGACTCTTGATCAACGCGCGGGCCTGATCGGGCACGATCAAGCGCGGCACGCCGCCGAAGAATTCCAGCGCTCTCACCTGGGCGCCGATCCAGTCTGCGGTGGTCTGACGCGCGGTGGCGCAGGCGTAGGTGTAGTTGGACGCGCCGAGCGTGGCCACAAAGATCTGCGCGGCGGCGATCTCGCCGGTGGCCGCGTCCACAAGCGGCACGGTCTGGCCGGCATAGTCCACAAACAGCTTCTCGCCGGCGATGTGCGTCTGGCGCATGGACCGCTTCAGCCCGAGCGCCCACGCCCGGTACTTCACGCAGAAGCTCGTGTACTTGTAGGCCTGCTGGCCGGCCCCGGCGAGGCTGCGGGCGTACTCCTCCCACARCARYTGCAGGGTGACRCCGGCGCGCTTGAGTTCCTGATGCACCAGCGCGAAGTCGGGGGCGAGTTGSTGGCTGGAGCGGGGCAACGCCGGTCGATACAGCCGGGATTCAAGCTCCTCGTCGGTGAGCGCCTGGGCGACCGCCCAGTCGATGCCTGCGGCGCGGGCGAGCGAGACGTACTTGCCCGCGACGCTCTTGGAGATCTTGAGCGCTCGGCCGATCTCGTTGTAGCTCAGGTCTGCCTGCAGGTGCAGGCGCAATGTCTCTCGGATTCGGCGCATCGTGATTCTGTTCGTGGGCATCAGGCTTCACCGCAAAAGGCGATGAGCTTGACGCCCGGTCAAAAGATCACTTGCGCGCTCCCCAAATCGTCCACGATCGCGCTGAAACAGCGTCCACGATCAGTTTGAAATGCCGTCCACGATCACGTTGAAACGGCGTCCACGATCAGCCTGAAACGCCGTCCACGATGGGCTGAAATACGCAGCTCCCCCATCCAGCTCCAACATCTCCACGTCGAAGACGGCCTCGTTGAAGCTGTAGTCGATCTCGACCACTTGGGCGGATTTGCCGGCGTTCAGCCGGGCCATGGCGGTCGCATTGGTTTTGTCTGCGAATCCGATCTTCAACGCCAGGTTGTGGTGGGTGCGATTCTCCCCTTTGGGCTCGAGCCTGTGTGACTGTAAGCGGCACGCCGTACTGTAAGGCAGCCTCTCCTCTGCCGCGAGCAAGCCTTCGCGAATCTCCGACAGAACGGCCTCCACACTCTCGGGCGCGTACTTGTCGCTTGTGGAAAAATCCAGGTCCCGCGTATATCGCGAGCTGTCATAACGAATGGCCAGCAACAAGCCGCCTTTCATGACCATCTTGGCCTGCAGGTTCTGAGAATGGCCAATGCTGTCCAAGAT
>NZ_JBGFFG010000536.1:0-2006 GCF_056175765.1 Pseudoxanthomonas sp. LjRoot204_2
CGACCACGCCGATCCAGGAAAACCAGGTCGGCCTGTACGAGCCGTGGCAGGCCATCGGCGACAACTGGCGCCCGGGCGTGCCGGCAGGCACGTTCTACTCCGACGGCATCAAGGCGCTGCGGCGGACCGGCGAAACCAAGCGCGATGGCGTGATGGCCACGCTGCAGTTCCGTCCGTCCAACGCCTGGACCAGCACGCTGGACCTGTTCCACTCCGAAGCCGAGCAGGTCAGCACCGCGAACCAGTTCGAAGTGCACATCGGCGACTACAACGGCGGCTACGGTCGCCTGGACGTCGACAACCCCGTCATCAACGGCAACGACACGTTCACCGGCGGCACGGCCAACAACGTGTACCCGCTGGTGCGCGGCATGTACAACTACCGCGAAGACGAGATCAACGCCTTCGGCTGGAACAACGAGTTCAATGTCGGTTTGGTGCGCCTGACCGCCGACGTCAGCTGGTCGAAGACCAAGCGCGACGAGATCAACCTCGAGAACAACACCCAGCGCCTGCCGGCGCCGCAGCTGGATTCGGTGGACCTGACGTTCCGTTCGGGCGGCTTCTCGCAGATCAACCCGGGCTTCGACTACTCGGATCCGTCGCAGCTGTTGCTGGCCAACACGATCTACGGCTCGGGCTACGGCAAGACCCCGAAGGTCGAGGACGAACTGAAGGGCGTCAAGCTGGCGGCGTCGTTCCCGCTGCCGGAAGCGCTGGGCTGGTTCACCGATCTCGATGTCGGCCTGAACTATGCCGATCGCGAGAAGAGCAAGCGCCAGCCCGAGGGCAACATCAACCTCGGCGCACAGGGCGTCACCGCCGTCGGGTCCGACCTGCAGTACGGCCTGGTGGACCTGCGGTTCGCCGGCATCGGCTACATCCCGTCCTGGAACGTGCCGGCTGCGGTCGCGCGCTACATGACGTTCAATCCCGTCGACGATCTGTCCTACCTGATTCCCAAGGCATGGGACGTCAACGAGAAGATCTCCACGGGCTTCGCACGCGCCAACCTCGATACCGAATGGGGTTCCGTGCCGGTGCGCGGCAACATCGGCGTGCAGATCCAGCACGTCGACCAGTCGTCGACGTCGCGCTACTGGGACAGCACCCAGCCGGCGGGCAGCAACGTGCAGCCGGTCGAGCGTGGCAAGACCTATACCGAAGTGCTGCCCAGCATGAACCTGGCGTTCTCGCTGCCGGCCGACCAGACGCTGCGCGTCGGCCTGGCCGAGCAGGTGGCCCGTCCGCGCGTGGATGAGCTGCGCGCTTCGCTGGAGTTCGGCGTCAATACCGCGACCGGCGAGCCGGGCGGCAGCGGCGGCAACCCGGAACTGGAGCCCTGGCGCGCCTACGCCTTCGACCTGTCGTACGAAAAGTACTTCGGCACGAAGGCGTACGTGGCCGCGGCGTTCTTCTACAAGGACCTGCGCACCTACATCTACACGGAATCGCGCGACGGCTTCGACTTCAGCGACTTCCTGGTCGACTACGTGCCCGGTCCGGGCGAGCCGCCGACGCAGAGCACCGGTCGCTTCACGGCGCCCTACAACGGCAAGGGCGGCAAGATGCAGGGCATCGAGCTGACTGCATCGCTGCCGCTCGACCTGTTCAGCGACGCGCTGGAAGGCTTCGGCGTGATCGCCAGCGCGAGCTTCAACGACAGCGACATCACCATCCCGCCGCCGCCGGGGTCCACCAACAGCGTCGGCAGCCAGGACATCGCGCTGCCGGGCCTGTCCGAGCGCACGTTCAACTTCACCGCGTACTACGAGCGCAACGGCTTCGAAGCGCGTGTCAGCCAGCGCAAGCGTTCGGATTTCATCGGCGAGATCGGCAACTTCGACGGCGACCGCACCCTGCGTTACGTGGTCGGCGAGGACGTCACCGACGCCCAGGTGAGCTATTCGTTCCCGGACGGCCATGCCTTGAACGGACTGAGCTTCCTGTTCCAGGTCAGCAACCTCACCGACGAGGCCTACCAGACCTACGCCGGCACCAAGGAC
>NZ_JBGFFG010000537.1:0-2005 GCF_056175765.1 Pseudoxanthomonas sp. LjRoot204_2
CCGTCTCGACTGGGCTTTGATCGCACGGCAGCGCGAACAGATCCCCGTATCGCTGCTCTTCATCGACCTGGACCATTTCAAGCAGGTCAACGACCGCCACGGCCATGCGCTGGGCGACGCGTGCCTGCGTGCCGTGGCGCGTGCGGTCAGCGAACAGTTCCAGTACGGCGACCAGCTCGGTCGACTCGGCGGCGAGGAGTTCGTGCTGGTGCTGTCGGGCGCAGGCCTGCAGGCCGCGACGCGCATCGGCGAACAGGTCGCGACGCGCATCCGCCACGACTGCGCCACGGTGGAAGGCGTCGACGTCGCGCTGACGGCGAGCCTGGGCGTCGCGCAGGCCCGCGATGGCGATACCGTGGCATCGCTTATCGCCCGTGCCGATCACGCCATGTATGTCGCGAAGCGGGCCGGCGGCGACCAGGTGATGGACGAACGCGCCGTGGGCCTGCCCGCACACGGCACGCGGGCACCCGAAGGCGCCCGCGTGGAGTGATCTCGCCCGCGGCGCGCTACTTCGCGTAGGCGCGCGGCAGCGGACCCGGTTGCTGCAGGTAACGGTCGCGCAGGTCGGTCTGGCGCGACCGCATCGGCATCGCGCGTCCGCCCAGCCATACCTGGGTCGCCGTGCTCGACACATCCAGCGGATCGCCGCTCCACAGCACCAGGTCCGCCAGCTTGCCGGGTGCGATGCTGCCCAGGCGGTCGCCCACCCCGAAGCTTTCCGCCGGTACGCRCGTCAGGCCCGCCAGGCCCTCTTCCCACGGCAGGCCATTGGCCACCGCGTTGCCGGCGAGCTGGCGGTTCTTGCGCGCGTTATGGGATTCGCCCACCTGGGAGAACCCCACCTCGACGCCCGCTGCCGACAGTCGCGCTGCATTCTCCAGCGATGCACCGATCTGGTCGAAGTCCGCCGGCAGGTCGGCCAGTGCATCCACGAACACCGGCACCTTCGCCTGCGCCAGCGGCTGCGCCAGCTTCCACGCTTCGGCACCGCCCGCGATGGCCAGGCGCACGTTCTCGCGCTGCGCCCAGCGCAGCAGCTGGCGGATATCCGCCGCGCGGTTCACCTGCACCACGATGCGGCCGTTGCCGGCGAGGTAACGCGCCAGCGTCGCGCGGCCGGCGGGCGTGAGCAGCGCGTGCGGCGAATCCACCGGCACGCGGCCGCGCGCCTCGGCCACCATCTGGTCGAGCAGCATCCACTGCGCCGCGCGCGACTTGCCGCTCAGGTCGGCGGCGCCGCCTCCGCCCAGCCGGATGAACAACGCACGCGGGCCGACCGGGTCCGCGCTGCCATCCAGCCGCATCACGCCGCCCTGGCCTGCGATGAACGAGCCACCGGTCGATGCACCCAGCAGGGTGAAGCCGATGCCTTCCACGCGCGCCACCGGAATCACCACCGATGCCGGGTTGTACGCCAGCGTGACGTCGAACTCGGGACGCATCGGCTGGTCTTCCAGCGTCACCGCCGAATCCGCAGTCGCCGATTCTCCCGACACTTCCTCCACACCGATCTCGGTAATGCCGCCGAACAACGCCGGCGTCAGCGGCCGGCCATTCGCCTCCACCACCGTCGCGTCGGCCGGCGTCGCAAGCCCGCTGCCGACTGCCTGTACCACGCCGTTGCGGACCAGCACGTCCGCGTTCTTCAGCGTGCCCTGCGCACCGGCGGTATGCACGGTGGCGTTGCGGATGAGGACATCCTGGGCGAGCGCTGCGAAGGACGTGGACGCCAGCGCTATCGCGACGACAAGCGATTTCACCGTCATCCCGGCGAAGGCCGGGACCCAGCGTCTCTTGCTGCAAGTGTCGCGGAGCCCATCGAACGTTGCTGGGTCCCGGCCTGCGCCGGGATGACGGGAGGAGAGATCGTTGATGCGCTTCATGGCAGCACCTCCTGGCCCAGCATGAAGTCGGACACCGGTTGCCGGCTGCGGTCGTTGCGGTCGTAGATGCGGGCGCCGTCGATGTAGACCTGCTCGGCTTTCGCGTACACGCTGAAGGG
>NZ_JBGFFG010000538.1:0-2002 GCF_056175765.1 Pseudoxanthomonas sp. LjRoot204_2
CGCGCGGCCAGCTGCATCGCGCCGCGCGCCTGGCCCGCGAAGGCAAGCCCGACGCGCCGTTGGCGCCGCTCACCGCCGGGGTGCTGAAGGAGCCGGCGCACAGCGGTGGGGGCTTCAGTGAGCGCGTGCGGGCCGGCGCCTACCAGACCCTGCATCGCGCGCTGGTGGCCGGCCTGCCCACGCAGATCGGCCATCGCACCGACAAGGGCGATTTCCAGGCGCCACGCCAGCGCCGCTTCCTGCCATTCCCGGCCTCGCCGCTGTCGAAACGGCCGCCGCCGTGGCTGCTGGCGGCCAACCTGCTGGACACGCAGAAGGTCTGGGGCATGACGTTGGCCGCGATCGAACCGGACTGGGTGATCGCCGAACTGCCGCACCTGCTGCTGCGCAAGCATTTCGATCCGCACTGGTCGCGCGCGCAGGGGCAGGTGCTGGCGTCGGAGCAGATCAGCCTGTTCGGGCTGGTGCTGGCACCGAAAAAGCCGGTCCACTACGGCCGCATCGCACCGGGCGAAGCGCACGACCTCTTCGTGCGCCAGGGCTTGGTGACCGGCGAGATCAACACGCGCGCCTCCTTCGTTGCCGACAACCTGAAGACGCTGGAACAGGCGCGCGAGGAAGAAGCGAAACTCCGGCGTGCGGGACTGGTCGCCGACGAGGACTGGCAGGCGCGCTGGTACCTGGATCGCGTGCCATCGGAGCTCCACTCCGCCGCCGGCCTCGATGCGTGGTGGAAAGCGCTGCCGGCCGACAAGCGGCGAGCGCTGCACTGGTCGCTGGTCGACCTGTTGCCGGGCGAGGGCAGCGAGGAAGATCGCTACCCAAAATACTTCGCGCTCGGCGATGCCCGCCTGCCGCTGCAGTACCGGTTCGAGCCCGGTGCCGCCGACGACGGCGTGACGCTGGAGGTGCCGCTGCACCTGCTCAACGCGCTGGATCCCGCGCGGCTTTCCTGGCTCGCCCCGGGCTTCGTGGCCGACAAGGCGGCCGGGTTGATCCGTAGCCTGCCCAAGGCCATGCGGCGCAACTACGTGCCGGCACCGGATTTCGGTCGTGCGTTCTTCGAGGCGTTCGCAAAGCCGACCGCCGATGACATCCGCGGCGAACTGGCGCGCTTCCTGTCGCGTGCCACGGGCGTGGCGGTGGGTGCGCTCGACTTCGACGAGGCCGCGCTAGAGCCGCACCTGCGCATGAACCTGCGCCTGCGCGAGGATCCCCGTGGGGGTGGCGAGGGCAAGGTGCTGGCCGAATCGCGCGATCTCGACGCGCTGCGTGCGCGCTTCGGCGCGAAGGCGGGGCAGGCGTTCGCCGCGCGTGCGGGTCGCGCGATGGCCGCGAGCGGGCTGCGCGATTTCCCCGCGCAACCGATTCCGCAGGACGTTCCTGGCGAAGCGGGCGTGCCCGCCTATCCGGCGCTGCGCGACGACGGCGATAGCGTCGCGTTGCAGGTGTTCGCCGATCGCGCCGAGGCGGATGCGTCGCACCCGCGGGGCGTCCGTCGCTTGCTGGACATCGCCCTGGCCGACAAGGTGAAGCAGGCACGCAAGCAATTGCCCGTGTCGCCCAAGACGGGCCTGCTGTATGCGGCCATCGAGTCGCAGGAACGCCTGCGCGGCGACATCGTCGATGCGGCGATGAATGCGCTGCTGGCGGAAGGGTTGGCGACGATCCGTGACCGCGCCGCGTTCGAACAACGGCGCGATGATGCCGGCAAGCGCCTGTTCGGCGAGGCCATGGCGCGGCTGGAGCTGGYCGAGGCCATCCTGTCGGCGGTAGCGGAACTGAAGCCCCAGCTCGACGCGCAGTTGATGGGATGGGCGCGGGGCAACCTCGATGACCTGCGCATGCAACTCGCGGCGCTGGTACGCCCCGGGTTCCTGCGCGAGACGCCGGCCGACGCACTGGCGCAACTGCCGCGCTACCTGAAGGCGATGGCCTTGCGTGCGGAGCGGGCCAAGCGCGATCCCGCGAAGGACCAGGCCCGGATGCTGGAGCTCAAGCC
>NZ_JBGFFG010000539.1:0-2000 GCF_056175765.1 Pseudoxanthomonas sp. LjRoot204_2
GCGATGTACGGGTCGCGCTGGTCGGCGAAATACAGGAACCGCACCGTGCGGCGCTGGTCGTCGTAGAGCACGATGTAGCAGTTCTCCGCATACATCAGCGAGTTCACCACCGCATGGATGCGCCGGAGCATCTCCGGCATCTCCAGGTCGGCACCGGCCAGGTCGGCGATCTCGTACAGCGCCTGCTGCAGGCGCTTGGATTTCTCGAGCGACACCACGCGGGCCTGTGCGCGCAACGCGTCCAGCGAGGTCACCAGCAGCGTGCGCGCCAGCAGCACCCAGGACGCCTCGTCGGCCGCCGCCAGCGGCTGCGGCAACGAGAAGGCCAGGGCGACGCGCGCATTGCCGTCGGCGTTGTCCCAGGCGTGCACGCGCAGGTCCGCGTCGTCGCCGTCGCCCGTGGCGTCCACCAGCGCGTGTTCCGCCCGCCGCTTCAACGCAGCCGAGGCGCCAGGCGTCGCGCCGTTGCCGTTCCCCAGCGCCCAGTCGCGCCAGCAGACCGCCAGCTCGGCGCCGGCCGGCAACAGCCCACGCAGGATCAGCGCGATGCGTTCCGCCGGCGAAGCGTCCGCGCTTGCCGTGTTGTCGGCGCTGATCGATGGCGTGAGCATGCCTTGGTCCCGATCGAGTCGGTGCGTAGTGTCTGGAAGTCCCCCGTGCCGAGCATACCGCCTGCCGCCCCCTGAACGGAAACGGGCAACACAACCCCGTGCAGCGCGATGGGCCGTTCGTTTTCCGCATGCGCGCCGTCCCTGCCCCCGCTGCCATGGCCACCCCGCGCCCGGCACCATCCGGGCACGCAGGGATGAACGCGGCGACCGTCGCGCGTCGCGCCGACTTCACGCGCGTACGTGGACCGCTTACGCTGGCGGCAGTGAACGACCTCGCAGAACCCGCCGACGAGACCCTGATGCTGGCCTACGCCGCTGGCGAAGCGTCGGCGTTCGAACAGCTGTACGCGCGGCACCGTGGCCCGCTGTATCGTTTCCTGCTGCGGCATCTTCGCGATGCCGCGCTGGCCGACGAGTTCTTCCAGGACACCTGGCAGCGCGTGATCAGCGCGCGCGAGGGCTGGAAACCGGACGCTCCGTTCGGGACCTGGCTGTACCGGATCGCGCACAATCGCCTGAACGACCATTGGCGGGCATCGAAGCACCGCCCTGCCGCGCCCCACGATGCGGACGAACGGACGGCGCGCTTACCCGATCCCGATACGCCGGAGCGCCAGCTGTCCGAATTCGAGCAACGGCGGCGGTTGCAGCTGGCCATGGATGAATTGCCGCCGGAGCAGCGCGAAGTGCTGCTGCTGCGCCTGGAACAGGAACTGACCCTGGAGGAGATCGGCGAGATCACCGGCGTAGGCCGGGAAACCGTGAAGTCGCGCCTGCGGTATGCGATGGACCGGCTGCGCACGAGGTTGAACGAATGAGCATGCCCCCCGAGCCCCTGACCCCGGAAGAGCGCGCCCTCGCGCAATCGCTGTCGCGCGTGGGACCGCAAGGTGGCCCCTCGGCCGACCTGGACGCACGCATCCTGGGGGCCGCGCGCGCCGCCGTGCAGCCTGCACGCACCCGCGGCGACCGCGTACCGACGGCACGCCGGCGCTGGCCGCTGGGCATTGGCGTGGCGGCGTCGGTCCTGCTTGCCGCCGGCATCGCGTGGCAGCTCCGTCCCACGCACGRGGTTCCGGTCGCCAGCGAGATGCCTTCCACCCCCGACTATCCGAGCGGCGGCGCATCCGCGGATCAGGAGGTTGCGGCAGCGGACGCGGGAGCTAACCCGGCTGCCGATGCCGCAGCGGCGGAACCTGCCCGGGTCGCCGAAGGACTCCTGCCCCCGCCGCCGGCGAAGGTACTCACCCCGCCTGCCGGACGCCCGGCCAGCGGGCCCGCACGCCAGAATGCGGAAGCGGCCGCGCGCCAGGAGGCCGCGCCCAAGCGTACCCCGCGTGCGCTGCTTCCCACCCCCATGCCTCCCAGCCCACCCGCGCCAGCCGCGCC
>NZ_JBGFFG010000540.1:0-1990 GCF_056175765.1 Pseudoxanthomonas sp. LjRoot204_2
ACATCATCGTCAACAAGTACGCGCCGTTGCCGGCGGCCAGCCTGGGCCAGTTGCTGGGTTATCTGCGCAGCGGCGTGCCGCAGTGGACGGGCCTGCGTGCGGCAGCGTTGAAGCGTGCGCGCCAGCGATTGGGCACGGCGCGGGTCGACGGGGTGGACTGGTACTGGCCGGCGGACGAGGATCCGCGCTCGCGACGCTGGAAACCGGACGACCAAGTGCGCCTGCTGACCCCGTTCGATCCGGTGGTGTGGGACCGGCGGCGGTTCGAGTTGTTCTGGGGATGGACGTACCGCTTCGAGGCGTACACGCCGGCCCCGAAGCGGAAGCTGGGGTATTACGCGCTACCGGTGCTGTGGGGCGATCGCGTGATCGGGTGGGCGAATCTCAGTGTGGYCGATGGGGAGCTAAGGTCGACGTTCGGGTATGTGGAAGGAAATTGGGTGCGAGATGTCGCGTTTAACACTGCGCTTAAGGCGGAGCTAGAGCATGTCCGTGTCTTTCTTGGATTGAGTGTTAAGCGTTGAGGCTATGCGGATTCGCAGAAGCAGCATGAATGAAGCGGTTGGCACTCAGGGTCGCGATTTGGCACAACAGCATTGTGTTAGGTCTGTCAGAAGACGTGCAGTTGTGACCGTAAAAGAGGGATTATCTTATTGGCAGGGATGAGATCTTGTGCTGGAGTTCTTAGCCAGCAGGCAAGAGATGATCTCGAGAGGTGAGTAAGGAAGTAGCCTTATTGCCTGTTTTCTAAAAAAAGGAAAAAAAATGGCAACGATGGAGCAGCTTGCTGCGGACCCTGTAACTCTTCACCAGCTTTTCTCCGCTGATAACGTACTGCGGTGCCCTTTGTTTCAACGGCCCTACGTATGGAAGAAGGACAACATACTTAGGCTCTGGGATGATATTGACTCCGTACTAGAAGGTCAGTGCGATCTTCGATTCCTTGGTGCTCTGGTGTTCGATAATGAGACAGCTTCAACATCAAGCTCTCCGGGCCTCTACTGGGTAATCGATGGCCAGCAGCGCCTCACAACTCTTTATTTGAGCTTATGTGCTTTAGCTCTAGTGGCGAGAGAGGCTGGCGCATCGGAGTTCTCGGAAGCGTTGGCGGAGGAGTACTTACTTTCTAGGAAGTCAACTTCTCGTCATCAGCCAAAATTCGCCCCCACTCTTCGCGACACGAGGCAGTTTAATCAGGTCGTCCTCGGGTCAATTGGCGATAGAGCAAAGGTGTCTCAAGCGAAAGAGGCAGGTGAAATATCTGGGGCGTTATCGGAAGCGTATGAGTTGATCAAGAAGGAAGTCCGATCCAAGTGCCTCGATGCTGATGGGAGAGTCTCTGGAGAGTTGGTCGGAAAGCTCAGAGAAGTTCTTCTGGAAAAGCTTGAGTTTGTCGAAATTAGGTTGGGCCAGAAGCATGATGCGAACGAAGTATTCGATCGACTCAACAAGGAGGGCGCAAGGCTTGGGATCGTTGATCTAGTTAGGAACGAAGTTCTTAAGCGTCTCAAGGATGATGCCGCGGAGGCGGAAGATATCTATGCCAGGCGCTGGCGTCCCTTTGAAGAAAGCTTCGAGTCTGCCGAGTCCATGGAGGGTTACTTCTTTCCTCACGCCTTGACACGGGACAGTGGAATAACGAAATCCAGAACTTTCATATCTTTGGCAAAAAGATGGTCGGAATCTTACGGTGAGGCTGCGACGCCTGCTGATCAGGTTGCATCCATAATGGAGGATCTGAGGGAGCATGTTGATATCTATCGCTTGCTCAGAGAAGGGATGGATCTCAAGGTGTCTGATCCAGCGTACGGGGAATCACTGGCTTCCATCGCCAGAATGCGGCCGCCATCGGTCGTCTTTCCCTATTTAATGTCGCTCCACTCTTCAGTAGTGAAGGGCGAGACCAGTGGCCATCTCGCAGCTAGGTTGGTGAGGCTTGTAGAAACCTTTCTAGTCAGGCGGGCTGTTGTCGGATTGGAGCATACTGGTC
>NZ_JBGFFG010000541.1:0-1970 GCF_056175765.1 Pseudoxanthomonas sp. LjRoot204_2
CGCGACAACGGCCGCCAGGTACTGACCTATGGCGCGATGCGCAGCCTGTTCGACGATCCCGATGGGCGCGAGCCGGGCCGCACCGTCGAACTCCACCTGACCGGACACATGGAGAAATTCGCCTGGTCGTTCGACGGCATTCCGTTCGCCAGCGCCGACCCGCTGCGGCTGAAGTACGGTGAGCGCATGCGCATCGTGCTGGTCAACGACACGATGATGCAGCACCCGATCCACCTGCACGGCGTCTGGAGCGATCTGGAGGACGCAGAGAGCGGCTTCCAGCTGCGCAAGCACACCATTGACATGCCACCGGGCACGCGACGCAGTTACCGCGTCCGCGCCGATGCGCTCGGTCGGTGGGCGTTCCACTGCCACCTGCTGTACCACATGGAAGCCGGCATGATGCGGGAAGTGAGGATCGAAGCATGAAGACCTCCTTCCCCGCCCCACTCCGTCTCGCCTGCGTCGCTGCCCTGTTGGCGGGCACCGGCGTGCCGGCGTTCGCGCAGCACCACGACCATGCGCAGCACGCGCCTCCGGCCAGCGAGCCGGCGGTGGAGCAGGATGAGCATGCGCGACACAGCGCGCATGACCACGCCGCGATGTCGGCACCGCGCGCGCCCGTGCCACCTGTCACCGCCGAGGACCTGAAGGCTGCATTCCCCGACATCGACCACCACGCGATGGGGCATGCGCCGGCCTTCAACAGCAAGGTGACCTTCAACCGGCTGGAGGTATGGGATGCCGACGAAGGCACCGGCCAGGCCTGGGAAGGCAGCGCCTGGTTCGGCACCGATACCGATCGCCTGTGGCTGCGCAGCGAAGGCGAACGTGTCGGCGGCCATACCGAAAGTGCCGACCTGGAAGTGCTGTACGGACGCAGTGTGTCGCCCTGGTGGGACGTGGTGGCCGGCGTGAAGCAGGACTTCAAGCCCGGCGATGCGCGTACGTGGGCGGCCGTCGGCGTGCAGGGCATCGCGCCCTACCGGTTCGAAGTGTCGGCGACGGCGTATGTAGGCGAAGGCGGCCAGGTCGCTGCGAACGTCGAAGCCGAGTACACGCTGCGCATCACCAACAGGCTGATTCTGCAGCCCCTGGTCGAGGTGGACGTCGCCGCGCGCGACGACATCGAATACGGTATCGCCAGCGGCTTCACCGGCATCGAAACGGGCCTGCGCCTGCGCTACGAAGTCACCCGCCGTTTCGCGCCGTACGTCGGTGTGGTGCATGAACGCGCGCTCGGCGACACCGCCGATCTCAAGCGTTCGGCCGGCGAATCCACCCGTGACACGCGCGTCGTGGCGGGCATCCGGGTCTGGTTCTGATGGAGCACACCATGACACAACGCACTCCCCTGCCCCGCGCCATCGCCTTGTGCCTGCTCGCCTTCCTAGCCACCGCCTGTTCGCAGGCGGTGACGACCGGAAGCGCGCATGCCGCGCCGCCCCGAAAGGCCGCAGCGGCGACCACGTCGAAAATCATCGTCCACCGCGACGCGTACTGCGGCTGTTGCCACCTGTGGGTCGAGCACCTGCGCAAGGAAGGCTTCACTGTCGACGATCGCGTCGAAGAAGCCATGAGCCCGGTGAAGGAGCGCCTCGGCATCCTCCCCGAGCATGCGTCTTGCCACACGGCCGAAATCGAAGGCTACGTCGTCGAAGGCCACGTGCCGGCCTCGGACATCCGACGCCTGCTGCGCGTAAGGCCAGCCATCCGTGGCCTGGTCCTGCCGGGCATGCCGCTCGGCTCGCCCGGCATGGAAGTGGACGTTGCCGACGTGTCTCCGTACACCGTGCTCGCGCTGGGCAAGGACGGAAGCACGAAGCCGTACACCGAACACAGGCCCTGATCCTGCMGCCGGCACGGATGCCGGCCCCACGCTTGACTCTGGAGCCTACTCCAGGGTGCAGACTGCAGGCACTTCAAGGAGTTCCCGCATGAACATCGGCCAATTGTCCCGACGCACGGGC